>NZ_DASSVG010000679.1:0-5665 GCF_035706265.1 Ramlibacter sp.
GGGCAAGACCGGAATCGACCTGCGCCTGCACAGCAACGTCGCCGCGATCGCGCGCGGCGACGACGGGCTCGCCCTCACGCTGGAGAACGGCGAGACGCTGGCGGCCGACGCGGTGCTCTATGCCACCGGCCGCGTGCCGAACGTCGCGGGGCTCGGCCTCGACGCCGCCGGCATCGCGCTGACGCCGCACGGCGCCATCGTGGTCGACGAGGACTTCCGTACTTCCGCGCCTTCGGTGCTGGCGGTGGGCGACGTCTGCTCGCGCCTGCAGCTCACGCCGGTGGCGCTGGCCGAGGCGATGGTCGTGGTGGACCACCTGTTCGGCGAAGGACGGCGCCGCATGGAGTACGAATGCATTCCCACCGCCGTCTTCACGCACCCGAATATCGGGACGGTGGGGCTCACCGAGGCGCAGGCGCGCGAACGCTGCGGCGCGCTGCGCATCTTCCGCTCCGAGTTCCGCCCCCTCAAGCACACCCTGAGCGGCAGCAGCGAACGCACGCTGATGAAACTGGTGGTCGATGCGGCGAGCGACCGGGTCGTCGGCCTGCACATGGTGGGCCCGGAGGCCGGCGAGATCGTGCAGGGGTTCGCGGTGGCGATGAAGGCCGGGGCGACGAAAGCGGTGTTCGATGCAACGATCGGAATCCACCCCACTGCGGCAGAGGAGTTCGTGACCATGCGTGACCCGGTTACGCGCTGAGCCATGCCCGGGCCGCGCGTGACAACTTCACGCAAGTCGCTTCGCGTCGGACTCGGACTACAGGATTTACACGCCCTTTGCGGTGCAGTTCCTGCCTCAGGCGTTCAATAAACGCATGAGCGCAAACACCACGAGAACCGGCGGGCTGGGCTGCCGCCGGTGGACCCCCGGCATCGCAGCCCTGGCGATCGCCGTCGGTTCGGTGGCAGTTGCCCAGGTGGTGTCGGTGCCCGCAGCCCATCTGAATCATGCCGAAGGCACGGTGGCGTACGCGCCGCAAGGCGAACAGGAGTGGCACGACGTGCAGCCGCGCCGCCTGCTCAAGCGCGGCGACCGGCTGTGGACCGACCGCGGCTCGCGTGCCGAGCTGCAGGCCGGCGGCCATGCGCTGCGCCTCAACGGCGAAACCCAGCTGATCCTCGAGAACGTGGGCGAGACGGCCACCCAGCTGAGCCTCACGCAGGGCAGCGTCGTGGCCACCGTGACGCGCGTGAACCCCGGGGACAGCTTCGAGGTGGGCACCCCCAACCTCGCCTTCCGCGCCCGGCAACCGGGCGACTACCGCATCGACGTCGATGCCAAGCACGGCGTCACGCGCGTCGTGGTCCACAGCGGCGCCGGCGTGGTGTACGGCGAGAAGGGCGAGGCGCTCGAAGTGCGCACCGGCCAGCACCTCACGTTCCGCGGCCGCGATCTCACGCGCATGCTGCAGCCGGCCTTCGCCGCCAACGACGATTTCGACCGCTGGGCCGGCGCACGCAAGCGCGGCGAACCCACGGTGAGCATGCCGAGCGTCGCAGCGGCGCCCGAGAAGGCCATCCCCAACACCGTCACCAAGGGCCGGACCATCGTGATCTCCGGCTCCGCCGCCAGCCTGAAGCAGCCGCCGGCGGAGAAGCACATCACCGCGAAGGAAGCACGGCCCGTCGAAGCCGCCATCGCGCAGCCCGTGGCGCCGGTGCGCCCTGCCACGGCCATCGCGCAGCCCTCGGTCAAGGTGCTCCCGCCCCCGGCAGGGCCGCTGAAGGTCGCCGCACCGGTGCTGCCGCCGGCCGCATCGCTGCAGTCCGCCGCCCTGCCCGCCGCACCGGCGCCGCAGGCCCAGGCCGCCGCGCGCGCGGAGCAGGAACGTCGCGCCGCCGCGGAACGCGCCGAGCAGGATCGCCGTGCCGCCGCTGCAGAACGCGCAGAACAGGACCGGCGTGCCGCCGCCGCGGAGCGCGCCGAGCAGGACCGCCGCGCCGCCGCCGCTGCGCGCGCGGAGGAAAAGCGCGCGCACGCCGCGGCCGAAGCGAAACGCGCCGAAGAACGCCGGCGCGCCGTGGCCGCCAAGCGGGCGGAAGAGGAACGCCGCCAGGTCGCCGCCAAGCGCGAACAGGAACACAAGCGCCAGCTCGCGGCGAAGCGCGCCGAGGAAGAAAAGCAGAAGAAGCAGGCGCTCGCCCACCGCGCCGCCGAGGAAAGACGCCTGGCCGCCGCCCGCAAGGCCGCCGAACAGCAGGAGAAGCTCGCCGAAGCGGCGCGCCGCCAGCACCTGGCGCGCCTGCAGGAGCAGGCCCGGCGCGAGGAGCAGAGCGCGCTGGTGCGCCGCGCCGAAGCGGCCCGCCGCGCCGACGAGAGCCGGCGCGACGAACTGGCCCGGCGTGCGGAACAGGCCCGCCGCGAGGAGCAGGCCCGGCGCGAGGAAGAAGCCCGCCGCGAAGAACAGGCCCGCCGCGAGGATTACGAGCGGCGCCAGCGGGCCCTGGCGGAGCAGGTGCGGCGCGAACAGGCGCGCCGCGACGAGGAAGTGTGGCTGCGCCAGCAGCAGCAGATCTACCAGCCCGTGCGGCCGCAGCCGATGGGCGTGCCGGCGCGCAGGATCAGTTGACGCGGCGCGTGTAGGTGCGCGTCATCGCGCCCGCCGCCTTCTCTTCTTCCGGCGGCAGGTAGATCGTCGTGCGGTCGATCTTGGCGTCGAAGGCGGCGATCTCGGCGCTCGCGCAGCGGATCACGGCGCGATCGAGCGGGTGGCACTGGCGTTGGCTCAGTTTGCTCAGTTGTTCGGAGCTGTCGATGTGCTGCTTCACCTGGGCGGGATCCACCATCAGGGCAAAGGGATTCGCGGCCAACGCTGTCGTCATTCTTGGACTCCTTGATTCGCTTTAATGGTGATGTGCGACGTTGTTCTGACTGACGCAGACTGTCGGTCCGGGCCGCAAAAACCAAGGTCAGCGGGGTCCGTGACACGCTGTAGGACGGATGCCCACCGCCGGGCGGGTGTGCGCAACCGTGGAAGGGGAGTTGCACAATAGGCACATGCCCTTCTTGCCGCCGTTCATCGCCCCGACCCTCCACACCGATCCGGAAAGCGCGCTGAACCAGGTACGCGCCATCTACGCGGAGCAGATCAACCACCTGCGCGAAGCGATGCAGCGCTTCGTGGCGGGCGAGGCGATGCCGGGGCGCGTGCGGGCCTGCTATCCGTACGTGCGGATCCGCACCGAAAGCGTGATGCCGCAGGCGGCGCTGGAGAACTCAGGCAACTCCTACGGCTTCGTCGCGAGCGCCGGCTGCTACGAAACGACGCTCACGCGGCCCGACCTGTACGCGAACTACTACCTCGAACAGTTCCGGCTGCTGCTGCAGAACCACGGCGTGCCGCTGGAAGTGGGCGTGAGCGGCGAGCCGATGCCGATCCACTTCTCCTTCGCGGAGCACGATCACATCGAGGGCAACCTGCCGCCGGCGCGCCGCATGCTGATGCGCGACCTGTTCGACCTGCCGGACCTCGGGCGCATGGACGACGGCATCGCCAACGGCACCGTGCGCTTCGGCCCCGAGCATCCGCTGCCGCTGGCCCTCTTCACCGCGGCGCGGGTGGACTACTCGCTGCATCGCATGCGCCACTACACGGGCAGCGCGCCCGAGTGGTGCCAGAACTTCATCCTGTTCACCAACTACCAGTTCTACATCGACGAATTCATCCGCCTCGGCCACGAGGAGATGAACCGGCCGGACAGCGAGTACGCCGCCTTCGTCGAGCCGGGCAACGTGGTGACGCGCCGCGTCGGCCTGCCGCGCGAGCCGATGGACAGCCTGGGCGCGCCGCCGCCGCGGCTGCCGCAGATGCCGGCCTACCACCTGGTGCGCCCGGGCCACGGCGGCATCACGATGATCAACATCGGCGTGGGCCCCGCCAACGCGAAGAACATCACCGACCACGTGGCGGTGCTGCGCCCGCATGCGTGGCTGATGCTGGGGCACTGCGCGGGGCTGCGCAACTCGCAGCAGCTGGGGGACTACGTCTTGGCGCACGCCTACGTGCGCGAGGACCACGTGCTGGACGAGGAGCTGCCGCTGTGGGTGCCGATCCCGGCGCTGGCCGAGATCCAGGTGGCGCTGGAGCAGGCGGTGGCGGATGTCACGCAGTGCAAGGGCGCGGACCTGAAGCGCATCATGCGCACGGGCACCGTCGCCAGCACCGACAACCGCAACTGGGAGCTGCTTCCGGGCAACGAGCCGCAGCGCCGCTTCTCGATCAGCCGCGCGGTGGCGCTGGACATGGAAAGCGCCGCCATCGCCGCCAACGGCTTCCGCTTCCGCGTGCCTTACGGTACCTTGCTGTGCGTGAGCGACAAGCCGCTGCACGGCGAGATCAAGCTGCCCGGCATGGCCAACCACTTCTACCGCGAGCGGGTGGACCAGCACCTGCGCATCGGCATGCGCGCCATCGAGATCCTGCGCCTGGGCGGCCCGCAGCGCCTGCATAGCCGCAAGCTGCGGGCGTTCGACGAGGTGGCGTTCCAGTAACGGCGTCCCGGCGGGGACGCCGCGTCACAAGGCCGCCTCGGTCTCGATCACCGTCCCCATCGCCTCCCCCAGCCGCACCGCCTTGCTCGGCGCCCAGTCGGGCGTGAAAGTGAGCACGTTCTTCGGGAACAGCATCACCACCGTGGACCCGAGCAGGAAGCGCCCCATCTCCTCGCCCCGGCGCAGGACGACGTCGCGGTCGTCGTAGCGCCACTCGCGCGCGCCCCGCGGGCGCGGCGGGTTCACCACGCCGTGCCACACCGTCGCCATGCTGCCGACGATGGTGGCGCCCACCAGCACCATCACCATCGGGCCGTGCGCGCAGTCGAACTCGCACACCACGCGCTCGTTGCGGGCGAACAGGCTCGGCACGTGGCGCGCGGTCAGCGGGTTGACCGAGAACAGGTCGCCCGGCACGTGGATCATGCGCCTCAGGCGCCCGTCGCACGGCATGTGGATGCGGTGGTAGTCCTTGGGCGCGAGGTACAGCGTGGCGAAGTGGCCGTGCTCGAACTTGTGCGCCAGCGCCTGGTCGCCGCCGACCAGCGCCCGCGTCGAATAGCTGTGGCCCTTGGCCTGGAACAGCTGGTCGTGCTCGATCGGGCCGAACTGGCTGATCGCCGCATCGACGGGGCAGATGAAGGGGGCGGCGGAAATCGGCCGCGCGCCGGGCTTGAGCGCGCGGGTGAAGAAGTCGTTGAAGGTGGCGTAGCTTTCCAGGCGCGGATCGGCCGCCTCCTGCATGTCCACCTTGTAGTGCTCGACGAAGCGGCGGATGCTCCATTGCGTGAGCGCGCCCAGGCGGGCGGAAGCGAACTTGCCCGCCAGCACCGTCAGCAGTTTCTTCGGCAGCAGGTACTGCTGGGTGATCGGCAGCGGCGGCAGCAGCGGGAACAAGCGCATCGACCTCTTCGGCAAAGGCCGAAATTCTACGGCTGCGATGCGCGCGCAGGGCGGCGCGCCCAGGCCGACGGCACGCATGCGCAGGCCGACGGCACAATAGCCGCCGCCCATGACCGAGCCGCTCTTCGATGCCCGTGCCCTCACCAAGCGCTATGGCGACAACACCGTCGTCGACGCGCTGTCCTTCCGCATCGAGGCCGGCGAATGCCTGGGCGTGATCGGCCCCAACGGCGCCGGCAAGACCACCACCATCCGCATGTGCCTGGG
>NZ_DASSVG010000680.1:0-16128 GCF_035706265.1 Ramlibacter sp.
TAGGCTGGCGGTGGAGCGAAGCGAAAGCCCAGCGATGCGCGAAGCGCCGGGCGTCGGGCGGCCTTTGCGGCGCACGAAGCGCTGGGCTTCGGGCTGGCGCCGCTCAGCGCCAGCCTTCTATGACGCGTAGTTTGTCAAGCGTTCTGCCGGTTCATCCTTCTCTGTCGTTACGCGGCGCCTGGTGAATTTGGCCGGGTCAAGGGCGGGCGAAGCCCGGCTTGCGTACCCTTGACGCGGTCAAATTCACCTGCACGCTGTTGGCTCGGGTCAGGCCGCAAGCGCCTGGCCCCGAGCCCGTCCGGCGGCGAGGACTGCCCCGCCCACCGGGGGGCGGGGTTAGGGGTGGGGGGCTTGTCCACCTTTGTTGCTCCTGGTCTATTAGACATAACTCACCGTCTACCGCTGCAAGCTCTCGGTCCTCCTGTGCGTGGGCGCTCGTTACGCCTCACCACCTTCTATCCGTCGACGCCGCTGGCGTGCGACCTCATCCTGCATACGCGTATGCCTCAGGCGACCTCGATGCAACAAGCCCCATCTACAAAGGACGGCCGCATGTCATCAGGCGACCAGACTGGCGCGCGGGCTTGTTTACCTGCAACCTCTCTCATCTTCGATCAGCGTCCATCAACCTCCTGAAGCGAATTCGTCACGCCTTGTGCAGCGTCGCCCCGGCGGGCACGACACCATCGCGTAGGTACCGCCACAGCGCAATCGCCAATCGCCTGGCCACCGCCACGATGGCGATGCGTTTGCCGCGCTTGCCCGCACCGGACGTACGCCGAGCAAACCACTGCGAGATCTCACTGGCTGGCTGGTAGCGCAACCAGAACCAAGCCATCTCGATCAGCAGTGATCGCACCCGGCGATTGCCCTGCTTGCTGATGCCCTGATCGACATGGCTGTCGCCGCTGTCATACGGCTGCGGCACCAGACCGACGCAGGCTCCGACCTGTCTGCGATTGGCGAAATCGCGCCAGAACAGCTCCAGCACCAGCCGCGTTGCACCCACCCAGCCGATGCCATCCAGCCGATCCAGCGCGGCGATCTTGCTGCGCTGCTGCTCAGGCAGCTGTGGCAGCAGCGCCTTCTCCACTGCGCGGAGCTGCCGACGCGCCAGCTCCAGACGCTCGCATTCGCGCATCAGCCAGTCCCACAGCTCCTCCGGAAGAGGTCTCCCGTCGGCTTGCCGAATCTGCCCGGCCGTCAACCGCTGCGCGAACGACGCATCAACTCCCTGGCTGCAGCCATACAGGCGCAGCCGCTTGACGATGCGATCGACGTGCTGGTTGATTTCCTTTTGCAGCAAGCCACGCTCGCGCGTCATCAGGCGCTGGGCTTCAGCGGCTTCGCTGGGGATGTGCAGCACCCGAAGCTCGCCGCATTCGCCGCGCAGCCAGGCGCGCAGCACCTCCAGCAGCTTCAGCGCATCGAGCCGGTCGGTCTTGACGCGCCGCGCGTGTCGGGCCACCGGTACGCTCGCCGGGTCCACCACGATGACCTGCACGCCCTCGGCTTGAAGCGCCCGAGCAATCCAGAAGCCGTCCTGCCCGGCCTCGTAGATCAGCGCCACACGACAGCCCGCGGTCAAACCCCACTTGGCCTTGAACTCCGCCAAGCGCTGCACCAACTGCTGCAGACGATCCCACAAGTCCTGCGCATCCACGCTGAAGACGGTCGGATTGGCTCGGCTGGCGCTGCCCAGAGCCACTTTCCAGCGGCGTACGGCGAGCTCTAGCGAGACCTCCAGAGCGGGCTTACGATCAACACGTTGGGTCGGCTGCATACGTTTCTCCTCAACACGGTCGTGAGAACTCCATGTTTAGGACGAATCAGCAGCCGGCTCAACCCCCGTCATAGGATCTACGGGGCGCCGTCGATGATCGGGGCCGCGACGGGGGCCGGATCGCTGCTGCCGGAGTTGCCAGAGGCGCTGCTCTCGAAGCCGCGCAGGCTGGCCGATCCGCTGTCGCTGCTGCCGGGCGAGGTCGCGAGCGTGTCGGGGCGGCTGCGGCCTCCCAGCGTGGCGGTCGTGTCGGGGCGACTGCTGCCGCCCAGCGTGGCCGTGTCGTCCGGGCGCGTGCTGCTGTCGAAACTCGCGGCCGGATTGCCGGTGCTGCTGCGGCGCTCGACGTTGGACGAAGGCGCGCGGGTGGAACTGCTGCGGTCCTCGAAATTCGCCCCGGGCTCGCGCACGCCGACGCTGCGGTCCTCCAGGATCGCCGCCGGATCGCGGGTGCGGCCGGTGGCGCTGCCGCCGGCGCGCGGGCGGTCGCCGCGGTTGCCCATGGCATTGGTGCCGGCGTCCACGCCGGGCAGCGTGCGGGCGCTCTCCGCGGGCTCGCGGCCCACGCCCGCCGACAGGTCCGGCTCCGTCGATCCGTAGCGCGGCGGCTCGGGCGGGCCGTAGCGCGGCGGCTCCGGCGTGCGATAGACTTGGGTCCCCGGAATGGTCTCGGCCGGCCGCGCGGGCGCGGGCTGTTCCAGCGGGCGCGGGAAGGACGGGATGCGCTGCGGCCGGTTGTCGACGATCACGGGGGCGTCCGGGCTGACGGCGGGCCCCGGGGTCGACGCCGGCTCGGAAGGCAGCGCGAGCTCGGGCGCGGGGGCCGGGAAGGGCAAGGCCTCCGGCGGCGGCACCGCCGTCACCGACTGCGGCGGCGGCTCGAGCACCGGCGGCTCCAGGTTCACCGGCGGCAGGGCCGCGACCTCGGGCTCCTGCTCGGGCTCGGCCGGGATGTTGAAGACGCTGTTCCACCAGTCGCCCATGCGATCGAGCAGCGGCTTCTCCTGGTCCTTCATGCGCGGCGCGGCGAAGGCCGCCTTGCCGTCGATCAGGCCGGCCTTCTCGGCCTGCTGCACCATGTCGCCCACCACCAGCAGGGCGTTGTGCCCGCCCTGCCCCCAGTAGGAGCTGCGCATGGTGACCCGGGCGTCGTTGAAGCCGACCCAGGCGCCCGCGACCAGCTGCGGATGCATCAGGATGAACCAGCCGTCGGTGTTGTCCTGGGTGGTGCCGGTCTTGCCGGCGAGGTCGCCGCGCAGGTCGAAGCGCGTGCGCAGGCCGGCGGCGGTGCCGTAGTCGATCACGCCGCGCATCACGTCCAGCAGCGTCTGCGCGGCCTGGTTCTGCAGCGCCGGCTCGGGGCTGGAGGGTGCGAAGCTTTCCAGCACGTTGTGCTGGCGGTCCTCCACCGCCGTCACGATCTGCGGCTCGATGTAGCTGCCGCCGTTGGCGATGGTGCCGAAGGCCGTGACCATCTCCTTGAGCGTGACCGGGCTGGTGCCCAGGGCCAGCGAGGGCACCTCGTCCAGCTTGCTCTGGCGCACCCCCATGGCACGCGCCAGGCTGGCGACGCGCGAGGGGCCGACCTGCTGCATCAGCTGCGCGGTGATGGTATTTTTCGACCGGGCCAGGCCGTCGCGCAGCGTCATCGGCTGCCCGGTCGGCGCGCCGTCCACGTCGCCGGGGCCCCAGAACTTGTTGCGGTCGATCTGGATCTCCACCGATTGGTCCAGCAGCGTCTCGTTCGGCTGGTGGCCCATCTCGAAGGCGGCGCCGTAGACGAAGGGCTTGAAGGTGGAGCCGGCCTGGCGCCTGGCCTGGTAGACGTGGTCGAACTTGTCGTGCTCCCAGTCGCGGCTGCCCACCCACGCCTTCACGGCGCCGGTCTGCGGGTCCAGCGCCAGGAAGCCGGCCTGCAGCATCGTCTTCTCCTTGCGCAGCGCCCGCATGAATTCGGCGTTGGCGCGCAGGTCCTTGATCGCCTGCTCCTCGCTCTGGCCCTGCTCGCGCGCCGCCTTGTACTCCTCCGAGTCCTTGATCCAGGCCGTCACCAGCTTGGGGTTGCTGTTCCAGAAGTACTCGAAAGACGCGTACTTGCCGTGCGCGGCGGCGTAGTTCTTCGGGTCGCTGCCCAGCGCCACCAGGCTGCTGCGGCTCCATTCCACGTCGGCCACCGCCTGCAGCGCCGCGGTCTGGCGCTCCACCGCCTTGGTGGCCATCTGCTGCAGGCGCGAATCGATGGTGGTGCGCACGACCAGCCCGTCGGCGTAGATGTTGTAGTCGTGCTGGTCGGCCCACTCCACCAGCCACTGGCGCAGGTAGCGCGCCAGGTGCGGCGCCGCGTTGTCCAGCTCCGGCACGCGCTCGAAATCGAGCTTCATGGGCTGCGTCTTGAGGCGCTCGTAGCGCGCTTCGTCGAGCTTGCCCTCCTTGACCATCATGGCCAGCACCGTGTTGCGGCGCTGCAGGGCCCGCTCCGGGTTCATCACGGGGTTGTAGTAGGCCGTGCCCTTGAGCATGCCGATCAGGGTGGCCGCCTCCAGCTCGTTCAGGTCCTTGGCGGACTTGTCGAAGTAGGTCCGCGCGGCCATCTCGATGCCCCACGCGTTGTAGAGGAAGGAGACCGAGTTGAGGTAGGTCTCCAGGATCTCGTCCTTGCTGTAGACCGCCTCGATCTTCAGCGCCGTGATCGCCTCCTTGATCTTGCGCGTGATGGTCTGCTCGCGCCCGATGTCCTCCGGGTACAGGTTGCGCGCGAGCTGCTGCGTGAGGGTGGAGCCGCCTTCGACGTCGCCCTTGAGCGTGTTGACCACCGCCTTGGCCGTGCGCGCGACGTCGATGCCGTGGTGCTCGTAGAAGCGCTTGTCCTCGGTGGCGAGCAGCGCCGCGGTGACCTTGGGCGAGATGTCGGAGAGCTTGACCCAGTCGCGGTTGGCGCGCTTGAAGACCGCGAGTTCCTTGCCGTCGGCCGAGAGCACCACGGAAGGCTGCTCCTGCTTGGCCTTCTTGATGTCGCCGATGCTGGGCGTGAACGGGATCAGCGCGATCGTGTAGACGACCAGCGCCAGCGGGATCGCCATCAGCGCGCGCCAGGGGTGGCGCCGGACCGCCCCCCAGACGCCGCCCGACCCCGCATTGTCCAAGGCTCCCTCTTTCGCTCTCTTCATGATGCGTGTGTTCCTGGTGATCCAGGAATTAGGGCGGCTGGACGTTGGCCCGACTGTAGGACGGCTGCGCGTGGCAGGGGCGCGTTTGCCGCGCACGCATGACCTATCGGGGATGACGGTGCGGAGGCGAGCGGATCGCGCTCACCCCGCGATCACGAAAGCGGATCCGTCAGTCCGTGCTTGAGGGCATAGCGCACCAGCTCGGTCTGGTTGCTCAGACCGAGCTTCTGCATCAGGTTCGCCTTGTGCGTGCTCACGGTCTTGACCGAGAGGTTCAGCTTGGCCGCGATGTCCGACACCGCTTCGCCGGCCACCAGCAGGCGGAACACCTCGAACTCGCGGTCCGACAGGCTTTCGTGCGGCAGGGTGTCGCCGCCCGGCATGGCGCCGAGCGCGAGCTGCTCCGCCACTTCGGCGCTGATGTAGGCGCCGCCGCCGGCGATCTTGCGGATCGCCTGTTCCAGCTGCGCCGGCGCGCTTTCCTTGGTGAGATAGCCGCTGGCGCCCGACTTGATGGCCCGCACGGCGTACTGCGTCTCCTGGTGCATGCTCAGCACCAGGATGCGCAGCTTGGGCTTCTCGGACTTCACCAGCTTGATCAGCTCCATGCCGCTGCGCCCCGGCATCGACAGGTCCAGCACCAGCACGTCGAACTCGAGCTCGCGCACCGCCTTCATCACCTCGGTGCCGTCGGCCGCCTCGCCTTCGACCTTCAGGTCCGCGGCGTCGCCGACGATGCGCTTGAGTCCTTCGCGCACGATCGCATGGTCGTCCGCAATCACGATCCGGATGGTCATGCTTCGACCCCGAGCATGGGAATCTTCGCCTCCACCCGCGTGCCCGCGCCGGGGCTGCTGTCCACCCGCAGCTCGCCGCGCATCAGCTGGGCGCGCTCGCGCAGGCCCACCAGGCCCAGCGACTGGGGCTTGCGCGGCTGCGAGGGCCGGAAACCGATGCCGTCGTCCTGCACCCGCAGCAGCAGGTAATCGCCCTGCTCCTTCAATTCGACCTCCACGTGCCGGGCTTCGGCGTGCTTGGCCACGTTCTGCAGCGACTCCTGCACGATGCGGAAGACGCCGGTGGCGAAGGGCTCCTCGAGCTCCAGCGCCTCGTCGACGATCAGCTCGCAGGGCACGCCGGTGCGCTGGTTGAAATTCTGCACCACCCATTCGAGGGCGGGCACCAGGCCCAGGTCGTCCAGCACCAGCGGCCGCAGGTCGGCGGCGATGCGCCGCACCGAGGCGACGCAGGTGTCCAGCATGGTGAGCATGGTGGCGATCTTGGCCTGCGCCTCGGTGTCGTCCGGCACGTGGTCGCGCAGCCAGATCGCGTCCATCTTGGCCGCCGTGAGCGACTGGGCGAGCTCGTCGTGCAGCTCGCGGGCGATGCGCGACTTCTCCTGCTCGCGCACGCCGGCCGACTCGGAGGCGAAGGCGGCCAGCTCCTCGCGGGCCCGCTCGCGCTCGGTGATGTCGCGCAGGATCACCGTGTACAGCTTGCCTTCGGGCGTGTTGAGCTGCGAGATCGAGGCGTCGATCGGGAACTCGTCGCCGTTCTTGCGGCGCGCGTACAGCACCGTGTTGTCGCCCATCCGGCGCGAGGTGGTGCCGGTGGCGCCGAAGCGGCGCACCTGCTGCGCGTGCAGGCGGTGGAAGCGGCTGGGGATGAGCAGCTCCAGCGACTGCCCGAGCGCCTCCTGCGCGCTCCAGCCGAAGGTCTTCTCGGCCGCCTTGTTGTAGAGGACGATCTTCTGCGAGTCGTCGCAGCTGACGATCGCGTCCATGGCCGATTCGAGCAGCCCTGCCAGCCGCTGGGCAGCATTGGCGTCGGAAAGAAGCGTGGAGGTCACTGCGGCTCACCTGTCATGACAGCCAAATTACAGCACAACCTGGGCCAGCGCAGCGCAGCTCTTCGGGCGGCGGCTTCCGCGCCGCTCCGCGTGCCTCTTTTCACCCGGTCCAGTTGCTTCGCACGCGTGCCTGGCAGCCTCCCGCTCTGGTCCTACAAGCCCGCTCGCGCGGCCCTGACAGAGGCCGCGGAACCCGCGTCCCAGACTGGCTCCGGAACCTGGACCTTTCTCCCTTGCGATTGCAATGGCGTCCCTCGAAGACCCCGTCACCTCCAGCCGCGAAGCGGCGCCGGCGCCCGCCCGCGACGCCTCGCCGCAGCGCCTGCGCAGCCTCGCGCGGGCGGCGCAGCACGACATCCTGCGGCGGCTGGCGCCGCCGCTGCGCCACGACATGGTGGTGCACCTGCAGTCGCTCGGGATGATGGCCGAGGCGCTGGGCGCGCGCGTGGACCGCGGCGCCGTGGCGCGCGAAGACCTGCAGTCCTCCGTCTCCAAGCTCAACCGGCTGGCGCGCCAGGCGGTCACCCGCTGCCTGGAGGTGTGCACCTGGATGGAGCCGGGCGAGGACGACAGCACCGCGCTGCGCGAAGGCGTGGCCGAAGTGGTGCGGCTGCTTTCCACCAGCCTCAACTTCCGCGGCTTCGACGTGCGCAGCGAGCTGCCCGAAGGAGAATTCGAGGTGTCGCGCAACGCCCTGCGCTACCTGCTGTCCGCCGCCACCCTGTCGCTGGCGGACGCCGCTCCGGGCCCGGGCGAGATCGCGATCCGGGCCGAGGCGTCCTCCTCGCACGCCGTGCTCTCGGTCGAATACCAGCCGCAGCCGGAAGGGGCTTTCACCCAGCTGCACGAAGCCGGCGACGCACCGCTCGCCTGGCCGGAAGTGCAGGCCCTCGCCACGCTGCACGGCGTGGAATTGCGGCGCCAGGGAGAGACGATCCTCCTGCGGCTGCCGCGCGCGGTGGTCACGTCACCGTTGAAGATGGTACCGGTGTGAGGCCGGCGGCGCCCTCGCGGGCGGCCATGAAGGCCTCCAGCTGCTCGAGCGGCAGCGGCCGGCAGAACAGGTAGCCCTGGTAGCGGTGGCAGCCCTGCAGCGCCAGGAACTCCCGCTGCGCCTCGGTTTCCACCCCTTCGGCGATCACCTCCAGCCCGAGGCTGCGGCACAGGCCGATGATGGTGCCGGCGATGGCCGCGTCGTTGCCGTCGGTGAGGATGTCGCGGATGAAGCTGCGGTCGATCTTCAGTTCGTCGATCGGCAGCCGCTTCAGGTAGGCGAGCGAGGAATAGCCGGTGCCGAAGTCGTCCACCGACAGCCGCACCCCCATCTCCTTCAGGTTGCGCATCCGGGCGATCGCCGCATCGACGTTGTCTGCCAGCAGGCTCTCGGTGAGCTCCAGCTTCAGCTTGCCGGGCGGCACGCCGAAGCGGCGCACGCAGCGCATCACCTCGTCGATGAAGTCAGGATGCCGGAACTGGCGCACGCTCACGTTCACGGCGATGCTCAGGTGGGCGCGCTCCGGCCGGCGCGCCCACAGCGCCAGCTGCGCGCAGGCCGCCTCCAGCACCCAGAGGCCGATCGGCAGGATCAGCGAGGTCTCTTCGGCGGTGGGGATGAACTGGTCCGGCGCCACCAGGCCGCGGCGGGGATGCTGCCAGCGCAGCAGCGCCTCGACGCCGCTCATGCGGCCGTCCAGGCCCACCTGCGGCTGGTATTCGATCTGCAGGCGGTTGTCGCGCCAGGCGGCGCGCAGGTCCGCCGCCAGCGCGGCGTTCTCGCTCGCCACGGCCTGCATCTCCGGATCGAAGAAGCGCACTGCGTTGCGCCCCGCAGCCTTGGCCTGGTACATCGCGAGGTCGGCCTGCTTCAGCAGCTCGCTCACCGGCGCGCGGGCCTTGCCGAACAGCGTCACGCCGATGCTGCAGGTGGCGTGGTGCAGGTAGCCGGGCAGCACATAGGGCTCGCCGAGGGCGGAGAGGATGCGCCGGCTCACCGCCTGGGCAGCCGTGAGCGCATCGAGCGGCTTCTCCGGCGTGTTCTCCACCAGCACCACGAACTCGTCGCCCCCGAGCCGCGCCACCAGGTCCCCGTGCGCCACGCAGTGGCGCAGGCGCCGCGCCACCTGCTGCAGCAGCAGGTCGCCCTTCTGGTGGCCCAGCGTGTCGTTCAGCACCTTGAAGTTGTCGAGGTCGATGAACATCAGCGCGCCGTCGCGGCCCGGCCCCTCCCCGCCCACGGCCTCTTCCAGCCACTGCAGCAGCAGCTGGCGGTTCGGCAGTTGCGTGAGCGGGTCGTAGAAGGCCAGGTACTGGATCTTCTCCTCGTCGCGCTTGCGCTCGGTGATGTCGCGCCCCACCGCCACCCAGTGCGTGAGGCGGCGCGCCTCGTCCCACACGGGCGAGACGTCGAGGTCCACCCAGTAGGGCTCGCCGTCCTTGGTGTAGTTGACCAGGTCCACCCGCACCCGCTCCCACTGCTCCAATGCGGCGCGGATGCGATCGAGCTGGGCGCGTTCGGTCTGCGGCCCCTGCAGGATGCGCGGCGACTGGCCCACCACCTCCGCGCGGCTGTAGCCCGTGCGGCGCTCGAAGGCCTCGTTGACGAACACGATCCGCGGGCCGGGGGCGCGGAAGGGCGCGGCCTCCGTGATGATCACCAGGTCGTTCAGGCGGGCGATGCTGCCTTCCAGCAGCATCAGGTGCTGCTGCGCGCGCCGGCGCGCGGACACGTCGCGCAGGTGCAGCGCCAGCCCGGCGCCGAAGGGAAAGCCGCGCAGCTCCAGCCAGCGGGCCGCCTGCGCGTCGAGCTCCTCCAGCTCGATCGGCTGGCAATGCTCCAGCGCGTGCAGGAAGCGCTCCTCCAGGCCCAGCCGGGCGCGCTTCTGGAAGAGGTTCCAGATCCTGCGGCCCGCCAGCGCTTCGGCGCCCGCGCCGAGCAGCTGCGCGGCCTGCGCGTTGGCGTAGCTGATGCCGCCGCGGCGGTCGACCATGGCGAACGCCTCGCGGCCGCCGAAGACCGTGCGCTCCACCAGCTCCAGCAACTCTCCTGCGTTGTGCGCGATGACCGGTTCCATGGCATTCCCTGCCGGTCCATCTTACGGGCGCCCTGCGAGGCCCGGGTCGGGCCGTAGGCTCGCTCCTACATGCAAACGGGGGCGGCTCCGAGCGGGGCCCGTGGCTGAGCGGATAGAGTGGCTTACGTCTTGACACCCTCGCCTGCCACCGTGCCGCTCGCCGTTTTCCTCGTGGAGGACAACGCGGAAATCCACGAGAACCTCGTGGGCGCGCTGGAGGAACTCACCGCCGTCAAGGTGGTCGGCGGCGCCGCCACCGAGGAAGCCGCGCTGGCGTGGCTCGCCGAGCACGCCGACTGGGACATGCTGATCGTGGACCTGTTCCTCAAGGGCGGCAGCGGCATGCGGCTGGTGCAGCACCTGCAGCGCACGCGGCCCTGGCAGAAGGTCGTCGTCTTCAGCAACTACGTGAACGCCAGCGTGCGCAAGCGCTGCGCGCAACTGGGCGTGGATGCCGTGTTCGACAAGTCGACCGAGATCGACGCGCTGATGGACTACTGCACGCAGCAGTCCGGGCGGGCGTGCGTGTGAAGGGGGCCGCAGCGCTGGGGTTCCTCGCGCGCTGCGCGCGCCGTCACCGCCAGCCTACGAGGACAGCGCGCGGGCCACGATAGCGGCGCGCGTTACGACGGCAGCGCGCCGCCTTCGCCGGGGCAGCCGGGCGGGCGCTGCGTGACGGGATAGGGGCAGCGGTTGATCTCGGCCGGCTCCTTGCGCAGCAGCGTGGTCATGGCGCAGGCGCCCATGCTCACGACCCAGAAGGCGAAGAACGCGAGCGTGTAGACCGCGTTGCGCGACCAGCCCAGGGTGTGCCCGGACCATTGCAGCTCCAGCGGATCGACCAGCGCGAACACCATCAGTTCCAGCACGCAGGCGGCCAGGAAGGCCGGCCAGACGATCCACAGCAGGCGGGTGGCCATGGCGGGCGCCGCTTCAGGGATGGGCCGGGGTGGCGGCGTGGTTGCGGCCCTGCAGCGCCGGCAGGTTCGCCTTGTCGCGCGCGGCCAGCGTGCGGTTGATCTCGATGCCGCGCCGGTAGTAATCGGCCTCCACCACCGGGTCGGGGCTCTTCAGCGCGATCCAGGCGGTGGCGAAGCCCGCGACGACGACGGTGGCGGGGCCCGCGACCAGCAGCCACACGTGGCCGTGCTTCCACCAGGGGCCGCTGTCCTGCAGCTTGGGATCGTTGCTCATGGAGACTGCCTTTCCAGCGTTCAACGGGGGACCAGGAAGACCGACTTCTCGCGCACGTGGGCATCGGTGCCGTTGTCGATCTCGAACACGATGGGATGCGAGCCGGCCGCGGCCGAGCCGTACGGGATCTGCAGCCGCACGGCCACCCAGCGCGATTCCGCCGGGCCGACCTCGAACTCGCGCTCGGAGGCGAGCGCCAGGCCCGGCAGGCCGGTGGCGTCGAGGCGGTAGCGCTGCTTCTCCTCGCTCGCGTTCATGATCTGCAGCCGGTACACGTTCTCCAGCATGCCGCCGGCGACGATGCGCGACAGCGCCGCGCGGTCGCGCACCACGTCCACCTTCAGCGGCGTGCGCAGCGCCAGGCTCGTCATCACGGCGATCGTCAGCACCAGCAGGATGGTGGCGTACACCAGCACGCGCGGACGCAGCACCCGGTGCAGGATCTCGTCGCGCCCGCCGCCCGAGGCCATCGCGTTCTGGGTGGAGAACCGGATCAGGCCGCGCGCATAGTTCATCTTGTCCATCACCGTGTCGCAGGCGTCGATGCAGGCGCCGCAGCCGATGCACTCGTACTGCAGGCCGTTGCGGATGTCGATGCCGGTGGGACAGACCTGCACGCACATCGTGCAGTCGACGCAGGAGCCGAGGTTCAGCGCCTTGGGGTCGGCCTTGCGCCCGCGCGAGCCGCGCGGCTCGCCGCGGCCCGTGTCGTAGCTCACGATCAGCGTGTCGCGGTCGAACATCGCGCTCTGGAAGCGCGCGTACGGGCACATGTACTTGCACACCTGCTCGCGCATGAAGCCGGCGTTGCCGTAGGTCGCGAAGCCGTAGAAGAAGACCCAGAAGATCTCCCACGAGCCCATGCGGCCCTGCAGGACTTCCGAGCCCAGGTGCGAGATCGGCGTGAAGTAGCCGACGAAGGTGAAGCCGGTCCACAGCGCCACCGCGCCCCACAGCAGGTGCTTCAGGCCCTTGCGGGAGAACTTGTGCAGGTCCATGCGGCGGGCGTCGAGCCGCATGCGGGCGCCGCGGTCGCCCTCCACCTTGCGCTCGATCCACAGGAAGATCTCGGTGTAGACCGTCTGCGGGCAGGAGAAGCCGCACCACAGCCGCCCGGCGACCGCGGTGAAGAGGAACAGCGACAGCGCGCTGATCACCAGCAGGCCGGTGAGGTAGATGAAGTCCTGCGGGTAGAGGACGAAGCCGAAGATGTAGAAGCGCCGCGCGCCGAGGTCGAACAGCACCGCCTGGCGCTCGCCCCACTGCAGCCAGGGCAGGCCGTAGAAGACGATCTGCGTCAGCCACACGAAGGCCCAGCGCCAGCGCTGGAAAAGGCCGGTCACCGTGCGCGGGTAGACCTTGCGTTCCGACGCATAGAGCCCCTGCGAACCGCCGGCCGCGCCGCCTTCCACCGGGGTGATCGGGATGACTTTCATGGCTTTCGATGATGCGCGGCGCCTCGGCAACCCCGCTTGAGTTTGATCAAACGCAAAGAAAAAGGGGCCCGGCAGGACCCCGAAGGACTTCTTGACAGAAAAACGAAACCTTTCTTACTGCGTGGCGACGGTGGCCGCCCCGCCCTTGTGCGACAGGCCCCAGACGTAGGCGGCCAGCACGTGGATCTGCGCCTCGGTCAGCTTGCCCTCCTGGGCCGGCATCTGGTTGGTCTTGCCGCCGTTGACCATGGCGACGATCGCCTGCTCCCCCCAGCCGTGCAGCCAGGTGTCGTCCGTGAGGTTGGGCGCGCCGACCGCCTGGTTGCCCTTGCCGTCGGGGCCATGGCAGGCGCCGCAGGCCGCGAACTTGGACTTGCCCAGTTGCGCGCGCAGGGAGTCGTGCGGTGCGTTGGACAGGCTCAGGACGTAATGGGCGACGTTCTTCACCTCGTCGGGGGTGCCGACGGCCGCGGCCATCGGCGGCATCATGCCGATGCGGCCCTTGGTGATGGTCTCCTTGATCTTCTCCGGCGAGCCGCCGTGCAGCCAGTCGCTGTCGGCCAGGTTGGGGAAGCCCTTGCTGCCGCGGGCGTCGGAGCCGTGGCACTGGGCGCAGTTGTTCATGAACAGGCGCTCGCCCACGGCCATCGCGTTGGGGTCGCCGGCCAGCTGCTCCACCGGCTTGGCGGCGAACTGCGCGTACAGCGGCTCGAGCTCCTTGCGGGCCGCCTCCACTTCCTTCTGGTACTCGTCGACCTGGGTCCACTTCAGGTTGCCCTGGTAGGAGCCCAGGCCCGGGTAGGCCACCAGGTACAGCAGGGCGAAGACGATGGTGATGATGAACAGGCCCACCCACCACACGGGCAGCGGGTTGTTCATCTCGGTCAGGTTCTCGTCCCAGACGTGGCCGGTGGTGTTGTCGCCGCTGGCTTCCACCTTCTTGCGGGAGGTGAGCCACAGCAGCAGCAGGCAGCCCAGGATGCCCGCCAGCGTGATGCCGGCGACGTAGACGGACCAGAAGCCGCTCGTGAAATCGCTCATGGTCTAGTGCTCTCAGTCTTGCAGGAAGGGAATGCGGCCGGCTTCCTCGAAGCTGGCGCGGTTGCGGCGGGACCAGGCCCAGCGGACGATGCCGATGAACGCCGCGAAGGAAGCCACCGTGGCGATCTCGCGCAGGATGTTGATGTCCATGGGGTGCCTCCTTACTTCAACGCCCGGCCGAGGGACTGCAGGTAGGCCACGACGGCGTCCATCTCGGTCTTGCCCTTGAGTTCCTCGGGCGCCTTGGCGATCTCCTCGTCGGTGTAGGGCACGCCGGCGACGCGCAGCGCCTTCATGTGGGCGGAGATGCTGGACGCGTCGGCGGCGTTCTTCTCCAGCCACGCATAGGCGGGCATGTTGGACTCGGGCACCACGTCGCGCGGGTTGTTCAGGTGGATGCGGTGCCACTCGTCGGAGTACTTGCCGCCCACGCGGTGCAGGTCGGGCCCGGTGCGCTTGGAGCCCCACTGGAAGGGGTGGTCCCACACGAACTCGCCGGCCACCGAGTAGTGGCCGTAGCGCAGCGTCTCGGCGCGGAAGGGGCGGATCATCTGCGAGTGGCAGTTGTAGCAGCCCTCGCGCAGGTAGATGTCGCGCCCGGCGACCTGCAGCGCGGTGTAGGGCTTCAGGCCCGTCACCGGCTCGGTGGTGGACTTCTGGAAGAACAGCGGCACGATCTCCACCAGGCCGCCGAAGGCGACCACGATGAGGATCAGCACGATCATCAGGAAGTTGTTGGTCTCGACCTTCTCGTGCGAGAAGCCGGTGCTGGCGGTGGCGTTGTCGCTCATGGTTGTCGACTCTCTCTATCAGGCGTGGGCGGCGACGGCCGGGATGTGGGCGCGGACGGCGCGGCCGTTGGCCACGGTCATCCAGGTGTTCCAGGCCATGACCACCATGCCGCCCAGGTACAGCAGGCCGCCCAGGACGCGGATCATGTAGAAGGGATAGGTCGCCTTGACGCCTTCGACGAAGGTGTAGGTGAGCGTGCCGTCGGTGTTGACCGCGCGCCACATCAGGCCCTGCATCACGCCGGCGATCCACATCGCCGCGATGTACAGCACGATGCCGATGGTGGCCGTCCAGAAGTGCAGCTCGATCGCCTTGACGGAGTACATCCGCTTCTGGCCGAACAGGCGCGGGATCAGGTAGTACAGCGAGCCCATGGAGATCAGGCCCACCCAGCCCAGGGCGCCGGAGTGCACGTGGCCGACCGTCCAGTCGGTGTAGTGCGACAGCGCGTTGACCGTCTTGATGGACATCATCGGGCCCTCGAACGTGCTCATGCCGTAGAAGGACAGCGACACGATCAGGAAGCGCAGCACCGGGTCGTCGCGCAGCTTGTGCCAGGCGCCCGAGAGGGTCATGATGCCGTTGATCATGCCGCCCCAGCTGGGCGCCAGCAGGATCAGCGAGAACACCATGCCGACCGATTGCGTCCAGTCCGGCAGCGCGGTGTAGTGCAGGTGGTGCGGGCCCGCCCACATGTAGGTGAAGATCAGGGCCCAGAAGTGGACGATCGAGAGCCGGTAGCTGTAGACCGGGCGCTCGGCCTGCTTCGGGATGAAGTAGTACATCATCCCCAGGAAGCCCGCGGTCAGGAAGAAGCCCACCGCGTTATGGCCGTACCACCACTGCACCATCGCGTCCTGCACGCCGGCGTAGGCGGAATAGGACTTCATGAAACCCGCCGGGATCGCGGCGCTGTTCACCAGGTGCAGCAGTGCCACGGCCAGGATGAAGCCGCCGTAGAACCAGTTGGCCACGTAGATGTGCTTCACCTTGCGGATGCCGATGGTGCCGAAGAACACGATCGCGTAGGCCACCCAGACGGCGGTGATCAGGATGTCGATCGGCCACTCGAGTTCGGCGTATTCCTTGCCGGAGGTGTAGCCCAGGGGCAGGCTGATCGCCGCCGCCACGATCACGGCCTGCCAGCCCCAGAAGGTGAACGAGGCCAGCCTGGGCATGAACAGGGCCACCTGCGAGGTGCGCTGCACCACGTAGTAGCTGGTGCCGATCAGCGCGCAGCCGCCGAACGCGAAGATCACCGCGTTGGTGTGCAGCGGACGCAGCCGCCCGTAGGAAAGCCAGGGGATGCCGAAATTCAGCTCCGGCCAGGCCAGCTGGGCCGCGATGAACACGCCGACTAGCATGCCCACTACCCCCCAGACCACGGCCATCAGCGAGAACTGCCGGACGACTGTGTCGTTATAAGTGGCAGCGTTGACGGTTGATACGTTCATGAAGCACCTTTTTTGGGATGCCTCAAAGTGTCTGGTCCGGGAAAACCCGAGCATTTGATGAAAATCAAGCTCGGGGGGTTTTCTTGATTGAAGTCAATCTTCCCGGAGGATGCGCTCGCCCTCGGCCTCGATGCCGTCGAACTGCCCGCGCCACACGGCCCACGCCAGCGCGCCCAGGATCGCGAAGGCGAGGACGACGGAGAGGGGGATGAGAACGAAGAGGATGTCCATGTTCGTTGGGCGTTGGGCGTTGGGCGTTGGGCGTTGGGCGCGTCAGGCGGGCGTGGGGGCCGGAGGTTCACGCTCAACGCCCAACGCCGAACGACCAACCGCAAGCCGCG
>NZ_DASSVG010000681.1:0-2095 GCF_035706265.1 Ramlibacter sp.
TCTCGAAGCCCGACATCCAGATGGACTGGCACACCGCCACCGGCTACGTCTCCATCACCATCGCGGCCTACGAGGAGACGAAGAAGTCGGGCTTCTATGACAAGAACCCGGGCGCCGAGCTGGCGGTCAAGCAGCTCACCAACAAGCCGCCGACGGCGAACTCGAAGGGCCTGCGCTTCGGCAACTACGTGCAGGGCCGCGAGGTGATCGAGGAGGAGATGGAAGCGGTATTCGCGGGCAAGAAGGATGCGAAGACCGCGATGAACGACGCGGTGAAGCGCGGCAACGACATCCTGAGGAAGTTCGAAGCCGCGAACAAGTAAGTCAGTAAGTGGAAAAGCGGGTCGTTTTCCGGTCTGCGTGGCTGCCGTATGCGCTGGTGGCCCCGCAGATTGCCGTCACGATCATTTTCTTCTTCTGGCCCGCCGTGCAGGCGGGCTGGTACTCCTTCCAGCTCCAGGACGCGTTCGGCGAGCGCACCCAGTTCGTCGGCCTGGCGAATTTCGCCGCGCTGTTCAACGACTCGAGCTACCTGCACTCGTTCCGCATCACCGCGCTGTTCAGCGCGCTGGTGGCCGGCGCGGGCATCGCCATTTCGCTGCTGCTTGCCGCCATGGCCGACCGGGTCATGCGCGGCGCGCTCGCCTACCGCACGCTGCTGATCTGGCCCTACGCGGTGGCTCCCGCGGTCGCGGGGGTGCTGTGGCTTTTCCTGTTCGCGCCGTCGATCGGCATCGTCACCTTCGCGCTGCGCGCCATCGGCATCCACTGGGACTGGGTGCTGCAGGGCGACCAGGCCATGCTGCTGGTGGTGATCGCCGCGACCTGGAAGCAGATCAGCTACAACTTCCTGTTCTTCCTCGCCGGCCTGCAGTCGATCCCGCGCTCGCTGATCGAGGCGGCGGCGATCGACGGCGCGGGACCCGGGCGGCGCTTCTGGACCGTGGTGTTCCCGCTGCTCTCGCCCACCGCGTTCTTCCTCCTGGTGGTAAACGTGGTGTACGCGTTCTTCGACACCTTCGGCGTGATCGACGCCACCACGCAGGGCGGGCCGGCCGGCGCCACGCAGATCCTGGTCTACAAGGTCTACTACGACGGCGTGAAAGCGGCCGACCTGGGCGGCTCCTCGGCGCAGTCGGTGATCCTCATGGCGATCGTCATCGCGCTGACGGTGGTGCAGTTCCGCTACATCGAGCGCAAGGTGCAGTACTGATGGTGGAGAACCGTCCCTGGCTGAACCTGTTCTCCCACGCGGTGCTGATCGCGGGCATCGTGGTGGTGGCGTTTCCGCTCTACGTCACGTTCGTCGCCTCGACGCGCACCCTGGAGGAAATCCTCACCGTGCCGATGCCGCTGCTGCCCGGGGACCAGCTATGGCAGAACTACTCAACGGTGCTCGGCACCGGCACCACGCGCGGCATCACCAGCGGCCCGGTGGCGCAGATGATGCTGAACAGCCTGGTGGTGGCGCTCGCCATCGCGCTCGGCAAGATCGCGATCTCGATCATCGCCTCGTTCGCGATCGTGTTCTTCAAATTCCCGCTGCGCAATTTCTTCTTCTGGATGATCTTCGTCACGCTGATGCTGCCGGTCGAGGTGCGCATCATCCCGACCTTCCAGGTGGTCTCCGATCTTGGCATGATCAACAGCTACGTCGGCCTGACCCTGCCGCTCATCGCCTCGGCCACCGCGACGTTCCTGTTCCGCCAGTTCTTCCTCACCATCCCTGACGAGCTCGCCGAGGCGGCGCGCATCGACGGCGCCGGGCCGATGCGCTTCTTCTGGGACGTGATCCTGCCGCTGTCGAAGACCAGCATCGCCGCGCTGTTCGTCATCCAGTTCATCTACGGCTGGAACCAGTATCTCTGGCCGCTGCTGATCACCTCGGACGAAAGCCGCTACACGGTGGTCATGGGCATCAGCCGCATGGTGAACGTGATGGACGCCGGCGCCGAATGGCATCTGGTGATGGCGACCGCGCTGCTCGCCATGCTGCCGCCGGTCGCCGTGGTGCTCGCCATGCAGCGCCTGTTCGTGCGCGGCCTCGTCGAGACGGAGAAGTGAACCGATGGCGACCGTCGGCATCAGCGGCGTG
>NZ_DASSVG010000682.1:0-8636 GCF_035706265.1 Ramlibacter sp.
CGGAAATGTCGAGCAAGCCCGAAGACCGGCCGACGATCTTGCCCAGCTCCTCCTGGGAATAGAACTCGAGCCGCGCGACGATGCCGAAGCGGTCGCGCAGCGGGTTGGTCAGCATGCCGGCGCGGGTGGTCGCGCCCACCAGGGTGAAGGGTTGCAGGTCCAGCTTGATCGAGCGGGCCGCGGGACCTTCGCCGATCATGATGTCGATCTGGTAGTCCTCCAGCGCGGGATAGAGGATCTCCTCCACCACCGGCGAGAGTCGGTGGATCTCGTCGATGAAGAGGACGTCGTTGCGTTCCAGGTTGGTCAGCAGCGCCGCCAGGTCCTTGGGCTTTTCCAGCACCGGACCGGAGGTCTGGCGCAGGTTCACGCCCAGTTCGTGGGCGATGATGTGCGACAGCGTCGTCTTGCCCAGGCCGGGCGGGCCGAACAGCAGCACGTGGTCCAGCGCCTCGCCGCGCTTGCGCGCCGCGCCGATGAAGATCTCCAGCTGCTCGCGCGTCTTGGCCTGGCCCACGTATTCGGCCAGGCCCTTGGGCCGCAGCGCACGCTCCAGCGCCTCTTCCGCCGGCGACGATGGCACGGCGGAAACGACCCGCTTGGAAGGCGGCGGCGCGAAATCGTCGGTCTGGATGCTCATCGCGCCAGCGCCTTCAGCGCCTGCTTGATGCCATCGCTCACGCTGATGTCCTTGGGCAGCGGCTTGAGCGCGGCCTGCGCTTCCTTGTCGCTGTAGCCCAGGGCCACCAGGGCCTGCAGGATGTCGCCCTGGTTGTCGTTCACGGTATGCGCGCCGATGGCACCGAGGTCGGCGCCGATCTTGCCTTTGAGTTCCAGCAGCAGGCGCTCCGCGGTCTTCTTGCCGATGCCGGGGATCTTCACCAGCCGGCTCGCATCCTGCTGCGTGACGGCCTGGCCGATGTCGCCCACGCTCATGCCGCTCAACACGGCCAGCGCGGTGCGCGGGCCCACGCCCGAGATCTTGATGAGTTGGCGGAAGGCCTCGCGCTCGCCGGCGGAGCCGAAGCCGAACAGGATCTGCGCGTCCTCGCGCACGACGAAATGCGTCAGCAGCGAGACCTTCTCGCCCACCCCGGGCAGGTTGTAGAAGGTGCTCATGGGCACATCGACTTCGTAGCCGACCCCGTGGCAGTCCACCAGCACCTGCGGCGGGTTCTTCTCGCTCAGCGTCCCCGTCAATTTGCCTATCATTGCGGTCCCTTCTCCGGGATTATCACGTTGATTCTCCGCCACGCCTTCAGCCCCCTGAACAACACCCGCCTCGCGCACCTGTGCGGCCCCATGGACGAACACCTCAGGACCATCGAGGAGGCGCTGCAGGTCCGCATCGGCCACCGCGGCGAGCACTTCCGCGTCGAAGGGCCCAAGGCCAAGGCCGAACGCGCCATGCACGTGCTGCAGGCCATGTACGAGATGTCCTCGCGCAGCATCTCCAGGGAGAAGGTGCAGCTGATGCTGGCCGGCGACGTGGCGATGGAGGAGGACGAGGACGGCGCCCTGGTGCTGCACACCCGCCGCGCGGACCTGAAGGCGCGCACGCCCAACCAGAGCGTGTACCTGGACAACATCGCCAACCACGACATCACCTTCGGCATCGGCCCGGCCGGCACCGGCAAGACCTACCTGGCCGTCGCCTGCGCCGTCGACGCGCTGGAGCGCAACGCCGTGCAACGCATCGTGCTCACGCGCCCCGCGGTGGAGGCGGGCGAGAAGCTCGGCTTCCTGCCCGGGGACCTGACGCAGAAGGTGGACCCCTACCTGCGGCCGCTCTACGACGCGCTGTACGAGCTCATGGGCTTCGACCGCGTGGCCAAGGCCTTCGAGCGCAACGCGCTGGAGATCGCGCCGCTGGCCTTCATGCGCGGGCGCACCCTGAACAACGCCTTCGTGATCCTGGACGAGGCGCAGAACACCACGCCGGAGCAGATGAAGATGTTCCTCACCCGCATCGGCTTCGGCAGCAAGGCGGTGGTCACGGGCGACATCAGCCAGATCGACCTGCCCAAGGGCACGCTGTCCGGGCTGGTGGACGCCGAGCGGGTGCTCAAGCGGGTGAAGGGCATCGCGCACACCCGCTTCACCAGCGCGGACGTGGTGCGCCATCCGCTGGTGGCGCGCATCGTCGATGCGTACGACGCCGCGCGCAAGTCGGAACCGAAATGACGCTGGACGTGTCGCTGCAGTTCGGCGCGTTCCCGAAGGCGGCCGAACACCGGCGCGTCGTCACGCCGGCGCGGGTGCGGCGCTGGGTCGGCATCGCGCTGCAGAAGCCGGGCGAGATCGCCGTGCGCATCGTCGGCGCCGAGGAAGGCCAGGCGCTGAACCGGCAGTACCGCGGCAAGGACTACGCCACCAACGTGCTGACCTTCGACTATGCGCGCGAGCCGGTCGTCTCGGCCGACCTGGTGCTGTGCGCTCCGGTGGTGGAGCGCGAGGCGAAGGAACAGGGCAAGACGCTGGAGGCGCACTACGCGCACCTGCTGGTGCACGGCGCCCTGCATGCGCAGGGATACGACCACGAGCGCGGGGAGCGGGAGGCGCTGGAGATGGAGGCGGTGGAGGTGCTGTTGATGGGGGTGCTGGGGTACCCGAATCCCTATTGAAACCCCGGCCCTAACGCACCGTCAACGGAATCGTCACCGGCCCGTCGTTCACCAGGTGCACCTGCATCTCGGCGGCGAACTCGCCGGTTTGCACCACCGGATGCGCCTCGCGCGCCTTGGCGACTAAATACTCGTAGAGCCGCCGCCCCTCTTCCGGCGCGGCCGCATTGGTGAAGCTCGGGCGGTTGCCGCCGCTGGTGTCCGCCGCCAGGGTGAACTGGCTCACCACCAGCAGGCCGCCGGCCACGTCCTGCACGCTGCGGTTCATCTTGCCGGCCTCGTCGGCGAAGATGCGCAGTTTCAGCAGCTTGGCGAGCAGCTTGTCGGCCTGCGCCTCCGTGTCACCGCGCTCGGCGCACACCAGGGCCAAGAGGCCCGGCCCGATCTCGCCGATGGTGCGGCCGGCCACCACCACCTTCGCTTCGCGCACGCGTTGCACCAGGGCCAGCATCAGATCAGGTCCTCCTCGTCCTGTGAATGCGCTTCCACGTCCATGGGCAGCAGCTGGATCGTGCAGCGCAGGCCCGGCACCGCGCTCATGAGCGCCTGTTCGACCGAGGACCGCACGGCGGCCGCGCGGCCCAGCGTCCAGTCGGCCGGCATGTGCATGTGCAGGTCGACGAAGCGGCGGCTGCCGGAGCGGCGCGTCGAGACGTGGTCGAAGCGGATGGTCCGGTGCTTGAACTGCGCCAGGGTCCTGGTGATCACGTCCTGGACGTCCGGCTCGAGCGACTGGTCCATCAGCCCCTGGGCCGAGCGCCACAGCAGCTGCCCGCCCTCGTGCAGGATGTTGAGCGCCACCAGCACGGCCACCGCCGGATCGAGCCACAGCCAGTCGGTGAGCGCGACCAGCCCCACCCCCACGACGACGCCGGCCGAAGTCCAGACGTCGGTGAACAGGTGGCGGGCGTCGCCTTCCAGCGCCATCGAGCGGTGCCGGCGCGAGGACTGCAGCATGGTCCAGGCCAGCGCCCCATTGAGCAGCGAGCTCAGCACCGACAGCGCGAGGCCGATCCCGAGCTGCTCCAGCGGCTGCGGATCGAGCAGGCGCCCGACCGCCGCCCACAGGATGGCGGCGGCGGCGATCATGATCATCAGGCCCTCGAAGCCGGCCGAGAAGTATTCGGCCTTATGGTGGCCGTAGGGGTGGTCGGCATCCGCGGGCCGCATGGCGATGCGCACCATCAGCAGCGCGAACACGGCGCTGGCCAGGTTCACCAGCGACTCCATCGCATCGGACAGCAGCCCGACCGAATCGGTAAGCCACCACGCCAAGGTCTTGAGCGCGATCGTCGCCACGGCGACAGCGATGGACCATCGCAGCAGCACCTGGGGTTCGAGGCGGCTGGCAACTGAGGCGAGGGACATGCCTCGATTGTGCTGTACGGCCGCATGCCAGAATCCGCGCATGCGACTGCCTGGCCGCCATCGCACCGCCCTGGGCCTGTGGCTCCTGCTCACGGCGGCGGGTGCCGCGGCCCTGGCGCGGCTGGAGCTCGCGCGCCTGCAGGACCTGTTCGAGACCGATGCGCGCATCGCCCACCGCGTCCTGAGCCAGCGCGTGGTGCAGCACGAGGCCGTGCTCGCCACCGTGGCCCTGCTGCAGCCGGCCGCGGGCGCGGAGCCGGTCGAACGGCGGCTGCCCGCCCTGTACCCGCAGATCCTCTCGGTGCAGCGGCGCGAGCGCGATGCCGGCTGGAACGATCCGGCCCTGGCGGCCGCCGAGGCGCGCTCGCGCGCGGCGGGCCGTCCGGCGCTGGCCGACGCCGACTTTGCCCGCGGGCGCTACCGGGTGGTGCTCGCGGCGGAGCCGGCCAGCTTCTCCGCCCAGTTCGAATTGCAGAAGGTCGTGCCCTGGAACGAATGGCCGATGGACCCCGCGACCAGCCCGCTGCGCGTGGCGCTGGAATACGGCGGGCAGCAGTTCCTCCTGCAGCCGGGAAGCCCCGCGCCGGGGCTGTGGACCCTGTCCTTCCGCAAGCACCTGGCCGCGGAGAGCCAGCCCTTCGACCTGGTCGCGCGCCGCACCGTCGGCTGGGGCGACCTGCCCTGGCGCTGGATCCTGCCGTGGGCGCTGGCGATGGCCGCCGCGGTGGCTGCCTGGCACTGGCTGCGTACGCAGCGGGCCGAGCGGCGCCGGGCCGAGGAACTGCTGCGCCTGGGCCAGGTGGCGCGCCTCAACACCCTGGGCGAGCTCGCCGCGGGCATGGCGCACGAACTGAACCAACCGCTGGCCGCGGTGCTGGCCAGCACCCAGGCGGCGCGCCGCCTGCTGCAGGAGGATGCGCCGGAGCTCGCGACCGCGCGCGACGCCATGCGGCAGGCGGAGCAACAGGCGCGCCGCGCGGCCGACGTGCTGGGGCGCTTGCGGCGGGGGGTCGAGCGTCCGGCGGCGCAGGCGGCGCTGCAGCCGGTGGTGCTGTCGCAGGCGGTGCGCAACGCGCTGTACCTGCTCGAGCCCGAGTTCGCGCGCCGCCAGGTGGCGCCGCAGCTCGAGACCGGCGAGGACGTGGCCGTGCAGGCCGAGCCGGTGGCACTGGAGCAGATCATCCACAACCTCCTGACCAATGCGCTGCAGGCGCTGGAACAGGTTCCCCCGCAGGAGCGCAGCCTCTCCGTGCGGGTGGAACAGGAGTCCGGCCAGGGCGCGCTGACGGTGGGCGACAGCGGCCCGGGCATCGCCCCCGAGGTGCTGCCGCGCATCTTCGAACCGTTCTTCACCACCCGCGAGAACGGGCTGGGCCTGGGCCTGAGCCTGTGCGAGAGCCTCGCCACCGGCATGGGCGGGCGGCTCGGCGTGCAGGCGCGCAGCCCGCGCGGCGCGGCCTTCACCTTGCGCCTGCCGCTCGTGGAGGCGCCGTGAACGCGCCGCTGTCCCCGCTGGTGCACCTGGTCGACGACGACGACGGCGTGCGCGCCGGCCTCGCGCTGCTGATCTCCACGGTGGGCCTGCGGGTCCAGGGCTGGTCCGACCCGCAGCAGTTCCTGCGCGAGTTCCCGCGCCAGGACATCGGTGCCATCGTGCTCGACGTGCGCATGCCGGGCATGAGCGGGCTCACCGTGCTGGAGACACTGCAGCAGCAGGGCGTGGACCAGCCGGTCATCATGCTCACCGGCCATGGCACGGTGGAGATGTGCCGGCGCGCATTCAAGGGCGGCGCGGCGGAGTTCCTGGAAAAGCCGGTGGACGACGAGGCGCTGCTGGAGGCGCTGCAGCACGCCGTGCGCCAGCACGTGCGCTCGCGCGAGCGGCTGGCCGCGGACCGCGTGGCGCGCGAGCGCTACGCCCAGCTCTCGGAACGCGAGCGCGAGGTGGCGGGCCTGATCGTGGAGGGCCTCACCAACAAGGAGATCGGCCGCGCGCTGGCCCTGTCGCCGCGCACGGTGGAGACGCACCGCGCCAACCTGTTCGCCAAGCTGCAGGCCGAATCGCTGGCCCAGCTGGTGCGCCGCTATGCCGCGCTGATCGCTGAGGACGGCAGCGCTCCGTAGATCTACGGAGGCCGGCGCGTAGCCGAACGAATGCCGCGCAGCGGCTGCGCTGCCTACAGTTCTCCCCACGGCCCGAGCGGGGCCGCAACACGAACACAGGAGAACCTGCCATGCGCATCGCCGCCGCGGCCCTTGCCGCCGCCCTCGTCCTCGCTGCCACCGGCGCCTCGGCCCAGGCCTTCCGCACCGAGCGCAACATCTCGGCCCAGCTCGCCCAGCAGATCGCGCTGGAAGCGGTGAATGCCTGCGCCGCCAACGGCTACGCGGTGGCGGCCACGGTGGTGGACCGCGCCGGCACGGTGAAGGCCGTCCTGCGCGCCGACAACGCCGGCCCGCACACGCTCGGCTCCAGCGAGCGCAAGGCCTGGACCTCGGCTTCGGCGAAGAACGCGACCCAGGCCATGATGCTGGGCGCGCAGTCCAATCCCGCGGGCGCCAACCTGGTGTACCTCCCCGGCTTCCTGCTGCTGGGCGGCGGCGTGCCGATCAAGGTGGGCAACGAGACCATCGGCGCCGTGGGCATCGGCGGCGCGCCGGGCGGCCACCTGGACGAGCAGTGCGCCAACGCCGCCCTCGAGAAAGTGAAGGGGCAGCTGCAATGAGGGCCGCGCGCTGGCTCATCGCCGCCGCCTTCGCGGCGGCCGCCGCGGCGCAGGCACAGGTGGGCCCCAGCGCGGCCGAGGCGGCCCGTTACCAGGGCCTGCATGCGGCGGCGCAGGCGGGCGACGCCGCGCGCGTCGCCGCGCTGGTGGCCACGGGCGCCGACCTGAACGCGCGCGATGCGCGCGGTCGCACGCCGCTGCACGTGGCCACCTTTGCCAAACAGCGCGGCGCCATCCAGGCGCTGGCCCGGGCCGGCGCCGACCTGAACCTGCTGGAACACGATCGCTACGACGCCGTGACCATCGCCTCGGTGGCGAACGACGAGGAGACGCTGAAGCTGCTGCTCTCGCTCGGCGCCAGCGCCAAGCAGGTCACCAGCCGCTACGACGGCACGGCGCTGATCGCGGCCGCCCACCTGGGCCACGCCGGCGTGGTGCGCCAGCTCATTGCCGCCGGTGCGCCGCTGGACCACGTGAACAACCTGCACTGGACGGCGGTGATCGAGTCCATCGTGCTGGGCGACGGCGGGCCGCGCCACCAGGACACGCTGCGGGCGCTGGTCCAGGCCGGAGCGAACCTGCAGCTGGCCGACCGGGCCGGGCGCACGCCGCTGCAACTGGCCCAAGCCCGCGGTCATGCCGAGATGGTGAAGCTGCTGGAGGCGGCGGGGGCGCGCTGAGTCAGTTGGGCCGGCCCGGGTAGATCATCAGGGCCGGCGCAACCTGCGCGAGCGCGACGAAGTCGCGGTCGTTGTGCACCAGCAGCGCACCATGCTCCAGTGCGATGGCTGCGATGAGGCAATCGTTCGGCTTGCGGATCGTGAGCCCGGCCGCGCGCGCCGTCCGGTGCAACTGCGCCGCAATCTCGTAGGTCGAGAGTTCGCGCGGTTCGAGGATCAGGGTCGACCACAGCACCTGGCGCATGCGTTCGTACTCGGAATCGAGCCGGATGCCTTGCAGGACCTCCTGGAAAATGATGCCCGTGGTGGCGATTTCCTCATGGTCATCGCGCATTTGGACGAAGCGAGTCGCCTCCGTCGAACGGCCCCTGTGCGAGTCGATCCAGACGCTGGAATCGAGCAGCAGCATCACTTCTTCGTGCCGCGCGGAGGCTTGGTGGCGGCCGGTGGAGTCACTTTGTAGCCGGCCACGCCTTGTTCGACCCGGTACTTGCCCGGCTCTTCGCCCGGGTCCGTCTTCGGGTCATAGTCGGGCCAGTAGGTTTCATCGGTGGCCATGCCCCAGATATCCCGCAGCCTCGGGCGCTTCGCCCGCTGCACCATCTCGCGCAGAGCGCGGTCGACCACCTCGCGCTTCGTGCGCGCGCCCGAAACCTTCATCGCCTCCGCGACGAGGGCTTCGTCGATGTCGATGTTGGTGATCATGGGTTCGATTGTACATCGGACCCACAATCACGCCACACCGCCTATCCGAGCGTCACCCGGGCGAACTTGCGCTTGCCCACCTGCACGACGTACGTGCCGGCGCCGAGCTTCAGCCCCTTGTCGCTCACCGGCGACTGGTCGACGCGCACCCCGCCGCCGTCGATCAGGCGGTTGGCCTCCGAGGTGGAGGGCGCCAGGCCGGCCTGCTTCAGCAGCTGCGCGATGCCCAACGGCGCGCCGGAGAGCGCCACCTCCGGGATCTCGTCCGGCACCCCGCCCTTGCTGCGGTTGACGAAATCCTGTTCCGCCGCGTCCGCCGCGGCGGCGTCGTGGAAGCGGGCGGTGATCTCCTTGGCCAGCATCACCTTGGCGTCGCGCGGGTTGCGGCCACCCGCCACCTCCTGCCGCAAGGCGGCGATCTGCGCCTCGGTGCGGAAGGACAGCAGCGTGTACCAGCGCCACATCAGGGTGTCGGAGATCGACATCACCTTGGCGAACATGGTGTTGGCGTCCTCGGTGATGCCGATGTAGTT
>NZ_DASSVG010000683.1:0-6259 GCF_035706265.1 Ramlibacter sp.
ATATCCAAGCGGGATCTCGACCGGGATCGAGGTTTGGAAGGAAAAGACATTAGGCCTAAGGGCTGCCATCAACGCCACTTACTGGCGCAACGTGGGCAGCGATCCGAGGGCTGTGTACAACTCGTCGAACACCGCCCGTACCCTGGCCGGCACGGGGCCGCGCTGGGGTCGGTAGACGTACAGGCCCCAAGCCGGAGGCTCCTCGTTCTGCAGCACCTGCACGAGCTTTCCGCTGGCAATGTAAGGGGCGGCCATGTAGTCCGCCAGTTGTGCAAAGGCGATCCCTGCAAGCACGGCCTCCATCTCCATGTCGGCGTTGTCCGCGATGAAAGCAGGCGAGGCGTGCGTCCACTGCCGCCCTGCCTTGAAGTGCCAGGGCCAGGGACGGCCGGTGTTGATATCCAGGGCGGCGGTGACCGGAAGCCCGGCTAACGCATCAATGCTACCAGGCACGCCCGTCTTCTCGATCAGACGCGGAGCCGCGACGATTGGGAGGTGCATGTCAGCCGCCTTGCGGGCAATGAAACGGCTGTCGCGCATGAATCCGACCCTGATTCCGATATCGATCCCCTCGTCGACCGTGTTGCTGATGCGGTCCGACAGGCGCACGTCCAAGGCGATACCCGGATGACGTGCAGCAACACGCTCCAATGCAGGCAGTACCGCCCGGCTGCCCAGGCTATGCGGTGCGGTGACCCGAACCGTGCCCGACACGGAAGCCTGCTGATCCGTCCCGGGTATCCGCCATAGGTCCTCGAACCGCTCCAGCGCGGGGCGCAGCTGTTCCAGCAAGCCCTCGCCAAAGGCCGTGAGGCGTACCTGTCGGGTGCTTCGGTGAAACAGCAGTTCACCATAGTGCTTCTCCAGGCACTGGATGGCGCGGGTGACGGCTTGGGGAGAAGCCCCCAGGCGGACGGCTGCATCGCGAAAGCTGCTGCTCTCGGCCGCCACCCGAAAGATACGGAGCAGTTCCAGGTCATTGTTCACGGCACGTCCCGGCGGCAGGCTCTAATTGCCAGCATATTATTCCAAAAAATGGAACTGTTAAATCGAAACTGTTCCATATACAGAGATTTCTCGACTTCTCAAACTGGTGCCCATGCGGAATGACCCGCATTCGACTGCAGAAAACACGGAGCCCCGAATGAGCACCCCCAATTTGATTGCCGCCTACTACGACGCATTCAACCGCGGCGACCGCGAGGCCATGCTGTCGATGCTGGTCGATGACGTTGCGCACGACCTGAACCAGGGCGCGCGCGAAGTCGGCCGCGAGGCCTTTCGCGCTTTCCTGCAGCGCATGGACCGCTGCTATGTAGAGCAGCTGCGCGACATCGTGGTGATGGCCAGTGCCGATGGCCTGCGCGCCAGCGCCGAGTATGTGGTGCACGGTGCATACAAGGTCACCGACGAAGGACTGCCGGAAGCCGCGGGCCAGCGCTATGTGCTGCCGGGCGGCGCGTTCTTCGAAATCCGCCACGGAAAGATCGCGCGTGTCACCAACTACTACAGCCTGGCCGACTGGATCGCCCAGGTCGGCGGGAAGGCCTGAAATGGCGAGCGACGTGCGCGTGCTGACCCGCAGGGGGGCAGACTCGGCCGAGTGGTTCGATGCCGTGGCGAGCCTGCGCGTCGAGGTCTTTCGCAGTTTTCCATATCTGTACGAGGGCGATGCTGGGTACGAGAAGCATTACCTTGCCACCTACGCCCGGTCGGCGGACAGCTTGCTGGTCATTGTTCTCGCCGGCGATCAGGTCGTGGGCGCCTCCACAGGCCTGCCGCTAAGCGCAGCGGAGCCTGCCTTCCGGCAGCCGTTTGCCGACCAGGGAATCCCGGTGGAAGACGTGTTCTACTGCGGCGAATCCGTCCTGCTCCCGGCCTTCCGCGGCCTGGGACTGGGGCATCGCTTCTTCGACGAGCGGGAAGCGCATGCCCGATCGCTGGGCGGCATCCGATGGACGGCCTTCGCATCGGTGGATCGAGCGAAGGACGATCCGCGACGCCCGCCCGACTACCGCAGCAACGATCCGTTCTGGACCCGTCGCGGCTACGTGCCGCAGCCGGACATGAGCGTCCGCCTGCCGTGGAAGCAGGTGGAGTCATCGCAGGAAACCGGGCAGACGCTGACCATGTGGCTGCGGCCCCTGGAGGCCCGCCGATGAAGCTTGCCGTGGCCAAGTACTCCGTGGGCAAACCCGCGGACTTCGGGGAATTCGCCGCACGCCAGCGGCTGATCTTGGAGGAAGCGCGTCGCGCCGGCGCCGAACTGGCGGTGCTGCCCGAGTACCTTGCCCTCGAGCTGGCGGCGACGTTTGCCCCCGAGATCAGCCGCGACCTGAGCGCCTCGCTGGCCGCGCTGCAGCCTCTGCAGCCGGCGTGGTTGACGCTGTACGCTGATCTGGCGCGCGAGCTGCGCATGACCCTCCAGGCCGGCACGTTCCTCACCGAGGTGGCCCCGCAGCGCTATCGCAATCGGGCCTGGTGGTTTGCGCCAGACGGCACGCGCGGTTATCAGGACAAGTTGCAGCTGACGGGGTTCGAGAGGGCGGCCGGCATCATCGAGGGCGGCGACGACCTCAAGGTGTTCGATCTCAACGGTGTGCGTGCCGGCATCTCCGTCTGCTACGACAGCGAATTCCCCTTGCCCGTACGCGCCCAGCGCGAGGCCGGCGCCCGCCTGCTGCTGGTCCCGAGTTGCACGGACACCGCGGCGGGCGCGACACGGGTCCGCGTGGGCTGCATGGCACGCGCCCTGGAGAACCGGATGTTCGTCGCGCAGGCGGTGACGACTGGAACCGCCGGCTGGAGCCCTGCGCTGGACACGAACACCGGCGAGGCCACGATCTATGCACCGATGGATCATGGCTTTCCGGAAGGCGGCATTCTCGCCATGGCCCGCGGCGAGCAGTTGTGGGCGATCGCCGATCTGGACTTCGAGGCGCTTGAAAAGCACCGGGCACAGGCCCAGGTCGCGGTTGACCGCGACTGGGATGGGCAGAAGATGCCGGCTCTCCAGAGGGCTCGGCATGCGAATCCGTAGCTGGTTTTTCCCAACCACCACCCGGACCCCAGGCGGATCGCCCGCCATCGGGTTCATCTCAACCCAGAGGTTTCAATCATGACGAAGCTCCCTGTTCTAACCCTGATGTTCTCCTCTCTCCTTCTGCCGCTCGCGGCTCACGCGGGCGCGTGCGACGGCCTTCCTGGCTGGCAGCAGCTCAAGGAAACGCTCACCGCCGCCCGCAAGGAATCCAATGGCGGCTTCAACCTCGACATGTGGGGCACGGTTGTCAGCACCGACGGCACCGTGTGTGCCGTGGCCTTCACCGGCGCGGAGTACGGCGACCAGTGGCTCGGTAGCCGCGTGATCTCCGCGCAGAAGGCGAATACCGCGAATGCCTTCAGCCTTCCGGGCCTCGCGCTTTCCACCGCCAATCTCTACTCGGCCACGCAGCCGGGCGGCAGCCTCTACGGCTTGCAGCACTCCAACCCGGTGGACACCGGCGTGGCCTACGCCGGCAACGCCGCGTATTTCGGCACCGCGAAGGACCCCATGACGGGCAAGCGGATCGGCGGCGTGAACGTGTTCGGCGGCGGACTGGCGCTATACAACGCGAAAGGCGATCGCGTGGGAGCACTGGGCGTCAGCGGCGATTCTTCGTGCGCGGACCACAATATCGCCTGGAAGACGCGCCACACGCTCGCGCTCGACTACGTGCCGGGCGGCGTCAGTCCCGCGCAGGACGACAACATCATCTTCCTCGGCAAGACCGAGCAAGCGAACGGCTTCAAGCATCCGCTTTGCGGCGGGACCGAGGAGAGGGTGAAGCTTTCCGCTGTACGGAAAAAGTAAGTCAGCACACACAGGGTGGGTACAGCCCGCCCTGTGTGCCGCTCCACGAAATATGCTGCATCACGACCTTCATGAAAAATGACAAACACTTCTTTCGGTGGCTCATCTCGTACCGCTGAGGCCAGTGGCTTCGTGGAGGTGCGGGGTGCGCGCGAGAACAACCTCAAGGACGTGGATGTCGCCATCCCGCGCAACGCGCTGGTCGTGTTCTCCGGCGTTTCCGGCTCCGGCAAGTCCTCTCTCGCCTTCGGCACACTCTACGCCGAAGCGCAGCGGCGTTACTTCGAGTCGGTGGCGCCGTACGCACGGCGCCTGATCGACCAGGCCGGCGTGCCGGACGTGGATGCGATCGACGGCCTGCCACCCGCGGTGGCGTTGCAGCAACAGCGTGGCGCCAGCAACGCGCGCTCCTCCGTGGGCAGCGTGACCACCTTGTCGAGCCTGGTGCGGATGATGTATTCGCGCGCCGGTGCTTACCCGGCCGGCCAGCCGATGCTGTATGCCGAGGATTTCTCGCCGAACACGCCGCAGGGGGCATGCCCGACCTGCCACGGGCTTGGCCACGTGTACGAAGTGACCGAGGCCATCATGGTGCCCGATCCCTCCCTGAGCATTCGCGAACGGGCGATCGCCTCGTGGCCGCCCGCCTGGCAAGGGCAGAACCTGCGCGACATCCTGGTCAGCATGGGCTACGACGTTGACCAGCCGTGGAAGGATCTGCCGAAAAAGGATCGTGACTGGATTCTGTTCACCGAGGAAACGCCCACCGTGCCGGTGTACGCCGGCTTCACGCCTGCTGAAACCCGCGCGGCGCTCAAGCGCAAGCTGGAGCCCAGCTATATGGGCACCTTCATCGGTGCACGGCGCTACGTGCTGCATACCTTCGCCAACACGCAGAGCGCACTGATGAGAAAGCGCGTATCCCGCTTCATGGAAGGCAAGCCGTGTCCCGCCTGCCACGGCAAGCGGCTCAAGCCCGAGGCGCTTTCGGTGAGCTTCGCCGGTGTGGACATCGGCGAGTTCATGCAAATGCCACTCGATCAGTTGGCGGTCTTGATCGAACCCGTCGCCAACGGTGATTTCAGCGCGCACACCTCTGGCGCGGACACTGACAAGGAGGTGACGCGCCGTGACCGCGCCGCCCGTGCGGCCTCAGGCCGAGCCGTCCATGCGGTATCGCCCGATGTGCGTCGCACCTCCGCGCTGTCGGAGGAAAAGCGTCTCGCCGCGCAACGCCTGGCTGACGGGGTGGTGGCGCGTTTACGCCAATTGCAGAGGCTGGGTTTGGGCTACCTGACGCTGGACCGTGCCACGCCAAGCCTCTCGGCCGGTGAGTTGCAGCGGCTACGGCTGGCGACGCAGCTGAGTTCCATGTTGTTCGGCGTGGTCTATGTGCTCGACGAACCTTCGGCGGGTCTGCACCCTTCGGACAGCCAAGCGCTGTACGACGCACTCGACAAGCTGCGCGACGCGGGCAATTCGGTGTTCGTCGTGGAACACGACCTGGAGTTGATGCGCCGTGCGCAGTGGCTGGTGGATGTGGGACCGGACGCTGGGGAACGTGGTGGCCGCGTGCTCTACAGCGGAGCACCTGCTGGTTTGCGCAATGTTGCTGAGTCGCGCACCGCACGATACCTGTTCGACGAGATTCCCGCGCCGGTCAGCCGTGGTCGCACACCCGCCGGATGGCTGGAGTTGCAGGGTATCCACCGACATAACCTGCACGGCGCGGACGCACGTATTCCGCTGGGCGTTTTGACGGCCGTCACCGGCATCTCCGGTTCCGGCAAGTCCAGCCTCGTGGCACAGGCGCTGCCCGAGCTGGTGCTACTGCATCTGGGTCACGAACCCGAGGACGATACTGCCGAAGCAGACATCAGCGAGGGGCCGGCGGTCATCGAAACCACGGGCGGCCACCTGGCCGGCGACGTGGACGCCGTACAGCGCTTGGTGCAGGTGGATCAAAAGCCCATCGGACGTACGCCGCGCTCAAATCTCGCCACGTATACGGGCCTGTTCGATCACGTGCGCAAGCTGTTCGCCGCCACACCCGATGCGCGCCGTCGACGTTTCGACGTGGGCCGATTTTCGTTCAATGTGCCTAAGGGACGCTGCGAAACCTGCGAGGGAGAGGGTTTCGTCAGCGTGGAATTGCTGTTCATGCCCAGTGTGTACGCGCCCTGTCCGACCTGCCATGGCGCGCGCTACAACGAAGCCACGCTGAAGGTGCTCTGGAATGGGCGCAACATTGCCGAGGTGTTGCAGATGACGGTGGAAGAGGCACGCGATTTCTTCGCTAACGAAGATGCAGTTGCGCGCCCATTGCAACTGCTGCTCGAGATCGGACTGGGCTACTTGCGCCTGGGGCAGTCGGCCACCGAGTTATCTGGCGGCGAGGCACAGCGC
>NZ_DASSVG010000684.1:0-2361 GCF_035706265.1 Ramlibacter sp.
GGCCCTGCGCGAGCTGGTCGCCACGGTCAAGGCCGACGATCCCCACATCGCCGACATCCGCGTGCTGCAGCACGCAGCCGGCGTCGTGCGCCTGCAGGTCGCGCTGAAGCAGGACTCGGTGCCGCAGATATTCCAGCTCCAGCCCGTGGCCGCCTACAAGCACCGCCTGGTGGTGGACTTCTATCCGCCCAAGCCGGTCGACCCGCTGGAAGCGCTGATCGCCGAGCGGCTGAAGGAAGAATCCGCGCCCGCGAGCGCGAGCGCGCCGGAAGCGACCGATCCGCTGGGCGAGCTGATCGCGCAGCAGATGCAGCGGCCGCCGCGCCCCACCACCGTGCACGCCGCCGAGGTCGCGCGGCCGGCGCTCGCGCAGGCCAAGACCGACCGCCTGATCATCATCGCGCTGGACCCCGGCCACGGCGGCGAGGATCCGGGCGCCATCGGCCCCGGCGGCACGCGCGAGAAGGACGTGGTGCTGCAGATCGGCCACCTGCTGCGCGAACGCATCAACGCGATGACGATCAACGGCAATCCGATGCGCGCCTTCATGACGCGCGATGCGGATTTCTTCGTGCCGCTGCACGTGCGGGTGGACAAGGCGCGGCGGGTGCAGGCCGACCTGTTCGTGAGCATCCACGCCGACGCCTTCCTCACGCCGACGGCGCGCGGCGCGAGCGTGTTCGCGTTGAGCCAGACCGGCGCCTCGAGCACGGCGGCGCGCTGGATGGCCGACCGCGAGAACAAGGCCGACCTGATCGGCGGCGTGAACATCAAGTCGCACGACGTGCACGTCTCGCGCGCGCTCCTGGACATGAGCACCACCGCGCAGATCAAGGACAGCCTCAAGCTCGGAAGCGAGCTGCTGGGGCAGATCGGCGGCGTCGGCCGGCTGCACAAGGGCCAGGTCGAACAGGCCGGCTTCGCGGTGCTGAAGGCCCCTGACATCCCCAGCGTGCTGGTGGAGACGGCCTTCATCAGCAACCCCGAGGAAGAACTGAAGCTGCGCAGTGCGGACTACCAGGAGCGCCTCGCCGAGGCGCTGGTGCGCGGCATCGAACGCTACTTCTCGCGCAATCCGCCGCTGGCGCGCAGCCGGCCCTTGTAGGCTGGTGCTGAGCCGCGAAGCGCGCGAAGCCCAGCGTTCACGGCGTCCCGAAGCGCTGGGCTTTCGCTTCGTTCCAGCGCCAGCCTACCTGACGCGCCTCCCCCTCCCCTCACGCAGAGATGCGGGCAGACGACAGCCCGCTTCGCGGCGTTCCTACAAGCTGCGCTGGCACGCGTTTCTACATTGCGACGTACAGGTTGCCGCGCCTCCAGCGGTTGCAAAGAATCGAATCCAAGGGGATCGCATGAAGACCAAGATCATTTCCGCGGCCGTCCTGGCCGTCTCTCTCCTGGGCCTGGGTGGCTGTGCCAACATGGACCGCACGACCGTCGGCACGGTCGGCGGCGCCGTGGTGGGCGGCCTGCTGGGCGACGCCGTGGGCGGCACGGGCGCCACGATCGCCGGTGCGGCGATCGGCGGCTACCTGGGCAACCAGGCCGCCAAGCGCTGAGGCTCGCGCGCCGGCGCGCGAACGCCGGACGCCAATGCGAACGAACGGGGTCATGCATGACCCCGTTTTTTCGTTCAGCGCTCCCTTGCACACGATGACACCGGCGTGGGAAGGCTTCCTACAGTCCCGCAGAGCCCGCTTTTTTAGAGTGGTTGGCACAGGTTGGCCGCACCTCCCGCGGCCGTGCGAGCAACGCGATCAGCGAGGTGATATTCATGAAAACCAAGTTCATTTCGGCGGCAGTGCTGGCCGTCTCCCTTGCGGGCCTGGGCGGCTGCGCCAACATGGATCGCCAGACCGTCGGTACCGTCGGCGGTGCGGTGGTGGGCGGCCTGGTCGGTGACGCCGTGGGCGGCACGGGTGCGACCATCCTGGGTGCCGGCGCCGGTGCGCTGCTGGGGAACCAGCTCTCGAAGCCCGGTGGCGCGCTGAACCGCTAAGGCGCGACCAGCGAGCCGAGCGCCGCCGACGCGTTCGCGGCGCTCACGCGCGCGCCACGGTGCCCTTGCGCCGGGCGCGCCACGCTCCGAACAGAACCAGCACGCCGGGCAGCAGGATCATCGTCCAGATGATCTTGTCCAGGTTTTCCTTCACCCACGGAATGCTGCCGAAGAAATAGCCCGCCGTGACGATGCCGCCCACCCACAGGGTGCCGCCGGTCACGTCGTAGAAACTGAACTTGCGGCGCGTCATCTGCGCCACGCCCGCCACGAAGGGCGCGAAGGTGCGCAGGAACGGCATGAAGCGCGCCACCACGATGGTGATGCCGCCGTACTTCTCGTAGAAGGCATGCGCCTGCTCGAAC
>NZ_DASSVG010000685.1:0-3321 GCF_035706265.1 Ramlibacter sp.
GGCATCCGAGTTCGGCCAGGGCGGGCGCTACCGGCTCGCGCTGGAGGGCGAGGAGCTCGATTCCGATGGCTTGGCCGAGCGGCTGCTGCGCTGGATCGAGCGCTATCCGATCGTCTCGATCGAGGATCCGCTGGCGGAGGACGACGAGGCCGGGCTCGTGGCCTTCACGCGTGCGGTGGGCGGGCGCGTGCAGGTGGTCGGCGACGACTACCTCGTGACCAGCGCCGAACGCGTGCGTGCCGCCGCGGCGGCCGGGGCCTGCAACTGCGTGCTGGTCAAGCCCAACCAGGCCGGCACGGTGACCGAGACCCGCGCCGCGCTGGAGGCGGCCCGCGCCCTCGGCTACGGCACCATCGTCTCGGCCCGTTCCGGCGAGACCGAGGACGTGGCCATCGTCCACCTGGCCACGGGCTGGAACGCCGGCCAGCTCAAGGTGGGATCGTTCGCGCGCTCGGAGCGCATGGCCAAGTGGAACGAGGGCGTGCGGCTGGAAACCCGGCCCGGCGGCCCCGCCGGCTTCGCCGGGCGCGCCGCGCTGCGCTCTTCTCCCTCCCCCGCTGGGGGAGGGTCGGGGTGGGGGCACACGGCATGACCACGAACTACTGGCTGATGAAATCCGAACCCGACGAGGTCTCGGTCGACGACGCGCTCGCGGCGCCGCATGCCACCGTCCCTTGGACGGGCGTGCGCAACTACCAGGCGCGCAATTTCATGCGCGACCAGATGCGCATCGGCGACGGCGTGCTGTTCTACCACTCCAGCTGCGCCGAGCCGGGCATCGTCGGCATCGCGCGGGTCGCCTCCACGCCCTACCCGGATCCGACCCAGTTCGACCCCAAGTCGCCCTATTACGACCCGGCCTCCAAGCCGGAGGCGCCGCGCTGGATGCTGGTGGACGTGCAGGTGCTGCGCAAGACGCGCAACCTCACGCTGCCCGAACTGCGGGCCGATCCCGCATTGCAGGACCTCGTCGTGCTGAAGAAGGGCAACCGACTCTCGATCACGCCGGTGGAGCCGGCGCACTGGCGCCACATCCTGAAGAAAGTCGACGCCAAGGCATGACGGCCTGGCAGTTCGTGGCCTTCCTGGCCTGCGTCGCGCTGGCCTCGTCGCTGCAGAACATCACCGGCTTCGCGCTGGCCCTCATCCTGCTGGGGCTGACGGGGCTGTTCGAGCTCGCGCCGCTGCCCGACGTCGCCAATGTGGCGACCGTTCTGTCGCTGGCCAATGCCGCGCTCCAGCTGCGCGGCACCCGCAAGTCGCTGCAATGGGGCGTGTGGCGCGACACGGTGACCGGCAGCGTGTTCGGCGTCGCCGCCGGCGTGGCGCTGCTGGCGTGGCTCAGCGTAAACGTCGTACTGGTGTTGCGCTTGCTGCTCGGGGTGGTGGTGATCGCCTGCGCCGTGATCGTGCTGGTGCGGACCAGGCCGGTCGAACGGCCCTCGTCGAGGGCGTCCTTCGGCGGCTACGGCTTCCTCTCGGGGCTGCTCGGGGGGCTGTTCTCCGCTTCGGGGCCGCCGCTCGTGTACCACTTCTATCGCCAGCCCTGGGACCTGGGATCACTGCGGGACACGCTGGTCGCCTGCCTGTCGTTCGGGTCCCTGCTGCGCCTGGCCATGGTGGTGCCCACGGGGCAGTTCAGCCTGCGCGCCGTGGGGCTGTCGGCCGCGGCGCTGCCGCTGGTCATGGGCATCACCTGGTGGATGCGCCGCCGCCCGCCGGGGTGGCGGCGCGAGACGGTGCTGAAGGTGGTGTGCGGATTGCTGGTGGTCACGGGCGTGGGCTTGATCGCGCCGGCGGTGGGGGCGTTGGTGCGCTAGCAGGCGCCGGGTTGCTGGGGTTCGGCGCTGGCCGAGGCTGTCGCCTCGGACTACGCGCCACGCGTGGCGCTCGGTCGCGCGCTCACCGCCAGCCTGCGTGCCGAATGCGCCCGTCCCTGCACGGACGTTGGCGCGTTCCTAGAATGGGCCGATGCCCTCCGATCCCGCCCCGAATCCCCTGCTCTCCCCCTGGACCGCGCCGTACGGCCTGGCGCCGTTCGCGCTGATCGAGCCTTCCCACTTCGAGCCGGCCTTCGCCCAGGCCCTGCAGGAGCATCGGGCCGAGATCGACGCCATCGCGCAGGACCCGCAGGCGCCCGACTTCGAGAACACGCTCGCCGCCTTCGACCGCGCAGGCCGGCGGCTGTCCCGCATCGCCATGGTGTTCTACAACCTGTGTGCCTCGGAAACCTCGCCCGCGCTGCAGGAAGTGCAGCGCCGGATGGCGCCCGTGCTGGCCGCGCACCACAGCGCGATCTCCATGAACCGGCCGTTGTTCGCGCGCATCGACGCGCTGCACGAGCAGCGCAGCCGCCTCGGGCTCGCGCCCGAACCGCTGAGGCTGCTGGAACGCACCCACCTGAACTTCGTGCGCGCCGGCGCGCGGCTGCCGCCCGAAGCGCAGCAGCGCTACGCCGAAATCGTGCAGGAACTGGCTTCGCTGCAGACCGTGTTCGCGCAGAACGTGCTGCACGACGAATCGGCCTGGGCGCTGGTGCTGCGCGAGGAGGCGGAGCTCGCCGGCCTGCCGGAATTCGTGCGCTCCGCCGCGCGCAAGGCGGCGCAGCAGCGCGGCCTGGGCGACGTCCACGCCATCACGCTGGGCCGCTCCTCCATCGTGCCCTTCCTCACCTTCTCCGAGCGGCGCGACCTGCGCGAGCAGGCCTGGCGCGCGTGGGTGGGCCGCGGCATGCAGGCGGGCGAGCACGACAACCGGCCGTTGATCGGCCGCATCCTGCAGCTGCGGCAGGAGCAGGCGCAGTTGCATGGCTACGCGAGCTACGCCGATTACGCCCTCGTGGACCGCATGGCGCGCACGCCGGCGGCGGTGGACCGGCTGCTGGACGACGTCTTCGAGCGCGCCAAGTCATCGCTGGAGCGCGAACGCGCCAGCCTCGAAGCCGTGCAGCGCACCGCCGGCGAGGCGGGCGCGATCGAGGCGTGGGACTGGCGCTACTGGGCCGAGAAGGTGCGCCAGCGCGACTTCGCGCTCGACGACGCAGAGCTCAAGCCCTACTTCGCGCTCGACGCCATGGTGCAGGCCGCCTTCGACTGCGCGCAGCGCCTGTTCGGCCTGCGCTTCGCGCCGCGCACCGATCTCGCGCTGTACCACCCCGACGTGCGCGCCTACGAGGTGCAGGACGCGCAGGGGAGTGCCGTGGGCCTGTTCATCCGCGACGACTTCGCCCGGCCGGCCAAGCGCAGCGGTGCCTGGATGAGCAGCCTGGCCGTGCAGGCGCGCAACGGCGGCGAGGTGCTGCCGGTGATCCTGAACAACAAC
>NZ_DASSVG010000686.1:0-3037 GCF_035706265.1 Ramlibacter sp.
CTCTACCGTCGCAGCGACTGCCTGTTCGTGGCCAACCCGATCGGCCGCTACTCAATCGGCGACCGCACGCCGGACCTGCGCTACGAGCCCGACGGCAGCCTGGCGATCCGCCTGCAGGCGCAGGATCCCGGCCCGGGCCACAACTGGCTGCCGGCCCCGGCAGGCGAGCTGTTCTACATCGTTCTGCGGCTATACCAGCCCCAGCGCGAGCACCTGGAATTCGAGTACGCCTATCCCCCCGTGCGCAGGATCTGAGGCCGGCGCGCGGACCGAGCGAGATCACCAAGGAGACAAGCCATGAACCTCACCCGCCGCCACCTGCTGGGCGCCGCCGCCGCGGCCCTGGCGCCCCTGGGCCTGCCCGTGGCGGCCCAGTCCTGGCCCAGCCGCCCGGTTCGCCTGATCTCGCCCTACAACGCAGGCGGCTCCAACGACATCCTGACGCGGGTGCTGGGTGACTTCCTGGGCGCCAGGCTGGGGCAGGCCGTCGTGGTGGAAAACCGGGCCGGCGCCGGCACGCGCATCGCCAACGACTACGTCGCCAAGGCCCCGCCGGACGGCTACACCCTGCTGCATGCCGCAGCGCCGATCGCCATCGGCGAGGCGCTGTATGCCAACCTGCCCTACGACGTGCACAAGAGCTTCGAGGCGATCGTCAGCACGGCCATCGCGCCGCTGTTCCTCGTGGTCAACGCGAACGCGCCGTACAAGACGGTGGCGGAGTTCGTGCGCTGGGGCCAGTCCAATCCCAAGGGCTTCACCTTCGGCTCGCCCGGCGCCGGCTCGGCGCCGCACCTCACCGCCGAACTGCTGATGCGCTCGGCGGGCGCCAAGGGCATCGTGGTGCAGTTCAAGGGCGACGCGCCGGCCTATACCGAGCTGCTGGCCGGCCGCATCGACGCGACGCTCACCGCGATTTCCACCGCCGTGCCGCACGTGCAGGCCGGCAAGCTGCGCGTGCTGGCGGTTGCAAACGAGAAGCGCACGCCGCTGTATCCGGAGGCGCCGACCTTCGTCGAGTCCGGCCTGCCGAACGTGGTCGGCTACGGCTGGTACGGCCTCATGGCGCCCGCCGGCACGCCGGCCGGGATCCTGCAGCGGCTCAATACCGAGACCAATGCGGCCATCGCGGATCCGGAAGTGCGCAGGAAGGCGGAAGCCGCCGGCCTGCAGCTGCGCGGCGGCACGGCAGCGGAGTTCCGGACCTTCCTGGACAGCGAAACGAGGAAGTGGGCACAGGTGATCAAGGCGGCCAACATCGTCGCGGAGTAGTCCCGCCGACCGGATCGCCCCCGGGCCACTCCGCCCGGCCCGCAGAATCCGGTGAATGAACCTGCTGTGGAAATACCTCAGGCCGCAGCGCAAGCTGGCGGCGCTCGCGTTGCTGCTCGCCGCCCTCGGCCAGGTGCTGGCGCTGCTGGATCCGATCATCTTCGGCTGGCTGGTGGACGGCTACGCCAACCAGCGCGACGTCAAGAGCGACGACGAGCTGGTGCGCGGCGCGCTGCGGCTGCTGGCGCTGGCGGTAGCGGTGGCGATCGCCTCGCGGGCCTGCAAGGCCTTGCAGGACTATGTGACGCGCGTCGTGGTGCAGCGCTTCGGCACCCAGATCTTCAACGACGGGCTGCGCCAGACGCTGCGGCTGCGCTACCAGGAGTTCGAGGACCAGAGCAGCGGCGAGACGCTGTCGCTGCTGCTGCGCGTGCGGCGCGACACCGAGCGCTTCATCAACGCCTTCATCAACGTGCTGTTCGCCTCGCTCGTCGGCCTGGCCTTCCTGCTCTGGTACGCGGTCACGCGCAGCTGGCTGCTGGTGCCGGTGTTCCTGTTCGGCCTGCTGGTGCTGGGCGGCCTGTCCGGCCTGCTGAGCCGGCAGATCCGCAGCCAGCAGCGGGCACTGAACCGCGAGACGACGCGCAACGCCGGCTTCATCACCGAGAGCCTGCGCAACGTCGCCCTGATCAAGAGCCTGGGCTTGACCTTCCGCGAAATCCGGCGCCTGGAGGCGCAGACGCACGCGATCTTCGAGCTCGAGATGGCCAAGGTGCGCCGCATCCGCTGGCTGTCCTTCCTGCAGGGCTCCACGCTCAGCCTGCTCAAGCTGTCGGTGCTGTTCACGCTGCTGTGGCTGATCTTCCGCAACGTGCTCTCCACCGGCGAGCTGATCGCCATGCAGTTCATCTCGGTCGGCATCCTCGCGCCGCTGCAGGAGCTGGGCACGATCATCCTGACCTGGCGCGAAGCGAGTTCCTCGCTGGCCAATTTCGCGGAGCTGATGGCCAAGCCGATCGACCAGCGGCCCAAGGATGCGGTGCACGTCGGCGCGATCGAGTCGCTGCGCTTCGACCACGTGGTGTTCCGCCACCGCGGCGCCGAGGAGAATGCGCTCGACGACGTCAGCTTCTCCGCCCGCCGTGGCGACACCATCGCCTTCGTCGGCCCGTCGGGGTCCGGCAAGTCCACGCTGGTGAAGCTGCTGCTCGGCCTGTACCGGCCGGTGTCGGGCGAGGTCTTCTTCAACGAGGTCAGCACCCGCAAGCTGCGCTACAACGAGGCGCGCCGGCAGGTCGGCTACGTGACGCAGGAGACCAGCCTGTTCGGCGGCACGGTGCGCGAGAACATGCTGTTCGTGCGCCCGGATGCGACGGACGCGCAGATCCTGGCCGCGCTGGAGCACGCGCAATGCGCGGCGCTGTTGGCGCGCCTGCCGCAGGGGCTGGATACGGTGATCGGCGAGGGCGGCACCAAGCTCTCGGGCGGCGAGCGCCAACGGCTGTCGATCGCGCGGGCGCTGCTGCGCGAGCCGCGCCTGCTGGTGTTCGACGAGGCCACTTCGGCGCTGGACTCGCTGACCGAGCAGCAGGTCACCGAGACCGTGCGCCGCATCTCCGAAGACCGCACGCAGATCACGCTGCTGATCGCGCACCGGCTTTCGACCGTGCTGCATGCCGACGCGATCCACGTGCTGGAGCGGGGCCGCGTGGTGGAGAGCGGCACCCACGCGGAACTGCTGGCGCTCAAGGGCCTGTACTACGCC
>NZ_DASSVG010000687.1:0-9772 GCF_035706265.1 Ramlibacter sp.
GAAGGAGCCGGCCGCCGCCGCCACGCCCATCGCCCACGAGCGCTTGCTCGGGTCGATCTGGCGGCCGATCACGCCGTAGACGATCGCGTACGTGGTGGCCGCCTGCGCCGCTCCGATCAGCACGCCGGAGGTCAGCGCGAAGACCAGCGGGTTGGTCGGGAAGGCCATCCCCACCAGGCCAGCGGCGTACAGCAGCGCGCCGCCGGCCAGCACGCGGAAGGCGCCGAAGCGGTCGGCCAGCATGCCGGCGAAGATGCCGATGAAGCCCCAGGCCAGGTTCTGGATCGCCAGCGCGAACGAGAAGGTCTGCCGGTCCCAGCCCTGGGCCTGCGTGATCGGCTGCAGCCACAGGCCGAAGCCGTGGCGGATGCCCATGGAGAGGGTGACCACCATGGCGCCGCAGACGAGCACCTGGGTCATCGAAAGCTTGGGAGCAGCGGTTTGCATCCGCGCGACTGTAGCGAGAAGTGCCTCGAAACGCTTGCCGCGCACCTGACAACCCTGTTGAAATTCCAGCCCGCCATTGATGCCCGCTGCGCATCGATCCTGCAAGTGGCTGGATGCCTATCCAGTGCCGCGCCAGACCGCCACTACAATTCGGCTCCCATGGCCACGAAACCGTCCGACTATTCCGAAGGTTCGATCCGGGTGCTCAAGGGGCTGGAGCCCGTCAAGCAGCGCCCGGGCATGTACACCCGCACCGACAACCCCCTGCACGTGCTGCAGGAAGTCCTGGACAACGCCGCCGACGAAGCGCTGGCCGGCCACGGCAAGCGCATCGGCGTGACGCTGCACGCCGATGGCTCGGTGAGCGTGGAGGACGACGGCCGCGGCATCCCCTTCGGCCTGCACCCGGAGGAGAAGGCGCCGGTGATCGAGCTGGTCTACACGCGCCTGCACGCCGGCGGCAAGTTCGACAAGGGCAAGGGCGGCGCCTACAGCTTCTCCGGCGGCCTGCACGGCGTGGGCGTCTCGGTCACCAACGCGCTGGCCAAGCGGATGGAAGTCACCACCTACCGCGAGGGCCAGGTGGCGACCATCGCCTTCTCGGGCGGCGACGTCGTCGAGAAGCTGAAGCTGCGCAAGGCGGAGAAGGAAGACCGCAAGCAGGGCACCACGGTGCGCGTGTGGCCCGACGCGAAGTACTTCGAATCCACCCAGGTGCCGCTGGCGGAACTCGCCCACCTCCTGCGCAGCAAGGCGGTGCTGATGCCGGGCGTGACCGTGCAGCTGGCCGACGAGAAGAAGAAGGACACCCAGACCTGGCAGTACAAGGGCGGCCTGCGCGACTACCTGCTGCAGACCCTCACGGGCGATCCGGTCATCCCGCTGTTCGAGGGCGAGGCCTACGCCGAGAACAACGAGAACTTCGCCGAGGGCGAAGGCGCGGCCTGGTGCGTGGCCTTCACCGAGGAAGGCCAGCCGGTGCGCGAGAGCTACGTCAACCTCATTCCGACCACCGCGGGCGGCACGCACGACAGCGGTTTGCGCGACGGCCTGTTCAACGCCGTCAAGAGCTTCATCGAGCTGCACAACCTGCAGCCCAAGGGCGTGAAGCTGCTGCCGGAGGACGTGTTCGCCCGCGCCTCCTACGTGCTCTCGGCCAAGGTGCTCGATCCGCAGTTCCAGGGCCAGATCAAGGAGCGGCTCAATTCGCGCGACGCCGTGCGGCTGGTCTCCAGCTTCGTGCGGCCGGCGCTGGAGCTGTGGCTCAACCAGCACGTCGAGTACGGCAAGAAGCTGGCGGAGCTCGCGATCAAGGCGGCGCAATCGCGCCAGAAGGCCGGCCAGAAGGTGGAGAAGCGCAAGGGCTCCGGCGTCGCCGTGCTGCCCGGCAAGCTCACCGACTGCGAGAGCAAGGACCTCGCGCACAACGAGATCTTCCTGGTCGAGGGCGATTCGGCCGGCGGCAGCGCCAAGATGGGCCGCGACAAGGAATGCCAGGCCATCCTGCCGTTGCGCGGCAAGGTGCTCAACACCTGGGAGGTGGAGCGCGACCGCCTGTTCGCCAACACCGAGATCCACGACATCGCGGTGGCGATCGGGGTCGATCCGCACGGCCCGAATGACACGGTGGACCTGTCCGGCCTGCGCTACGGCAAGATCTGCATCCTGTCGGACGCCGACGTGGACGGCTCGCACATCCAGGTGCTGCTGCTCACGCTGTTCTTCCGCCACTTCCCCAAGCTGATCGAGTCCGGCAACGTCTACGTGGCGCGGCCGCCGCTGTTCCGCGTGGATGTGCCGGCGCGCGGCAAGAAGCCGGCCGGCAAGCAGTACGCGCTCGACGAGGGCGAGCTCACGGCCATCCTCGACAAGCTGCGCAAGGAAGGCGTGGCCGAGGGCAAGTGGACCATCAGCCGCTTCAAGGGCCTGGGCGAAATGAGCGCCGAGCAGCTGTGGGAGACCACGCTCAACCCCGACACCCGCCGGCTGCTGCCGGTGACGCTCGGCAAGTTCGATTTCTCCGGCACCGAGAACCTGATCACCAAGCTGATGGGCAAGGGCGAGGCCGCGGCGCGGCGCGAGCTGATGGAACTGCACGGCGACGCCGTGGAAATCGACATCTGAGCGACATCTGAGCACCGGCCCAGAGGAGGGCACCATGACGACATCGCAATCCGCCAGCACCCCCGAGCCCGCGCGCGTGCGCCTGCGGCCGACGATGCAGAGCGACCTGGAGTACGTGCTCTCGCTGGAGCAGGACCCGGAGAACCTGCCCTACATCACGCCGTGGGAGAAGATGCAGCACGAGGCGGCGATCCGCTTTCCGGACTTCCGCCATTTCATCATCGAGGCCGGCCCGGGGCTGGAACGGGCCGGCTTCCTGATCCTGATCGGCTGCCGCAACCAGCACGCCTGCATCGAGCTGAAGCGCATGGTGGTGCAGAACAAGGGCCGGGGCTACGGCCACGCCGCGGTGCGGGTGGTCAAGAAGATCGCCTTCGACGACCTCGGGGCGCACCGCTTCTGGCTCGACGTGAAGATGCGCAACACCCGCGCGCAGGCCCTCTACGTGAAGGAAGGCTTCGTGCAGGAAGGCGTGCTGCGCGAGGCCGTGCGGGTGAGCGACGGCTTCGACTCGCTGGTGGTGATGTCCATGCTGGCCGGCGAATACGCCCAGCGCCGCAGCCAGGCGCTGGAGCTGCAGCAATGAGGCTGCTGGCCGCCGTGGCGGCGGCGTGCGCCCTGGCGCTGGCGCCGGCGGCGCACGCGGAGATCTGGGGCTTCGTCGATGCGCAGGGCACCGCCCACTTCGCCGCAGAGAAGCTGGACGCGCGCTACGAGCTGTTCTTCCGCGGCGGCGAGAGCTTCGACACCGCCGAAGGCGTGGCCGCGCCGCAGGCCGAGCCGCCTGCGGCCGCGCCCGCGCCGGCGGCGGCCCGGGTGCTGTCCTTCCTGCAGGTCTCGCCCGGCTTCCGCCTGGTGCAGCCCCAGGTGCGCGAGGCGGCGCGCGAGCACGGCATCGAGCTCGCCTTGCTGCAGGCGCTGATCGCCACCGAGTCCGGCTTCGATCCCGGCGCCGTGTCGCCCAAGGGCGCGATCGGGCTGATGCAGGTGATGCCGGCGACGGCCGAACGCTATGGCGTGAGCGGCGATGCCCGGGCGCCCGTCGAGCGCAAGCTGAAGGACCCGCGCACCAACCTGCGCGCCGGCGCGCGCTACCTGCGCGACCTGCTGCGCATGTTCCCCGGCCGGCTCGAGCTGGCCCTGGCCGCGTACAACGCGGGCGAGGGGGCGGTGCAGAAGGCCGGCAACCGGATCCCGAACTACCCCGAGACGAAGAACTACGTGCGCACGGTGATGCAGCTGTACGCGATGCTGCAGCCCGAGCCGCCGGCGGCCGCCACGCCGCAGGCGCCGCGCCGCGTGCGCATGGAGCTGCCCGGCCCCGGGGGCGCCGATGCGCGCCGCAACATGCCGCCCGGCCTCGCGGCCGTCACGCCGCTGGAGGGCCCCGGCGCCCCCGCCGTGGTGGTGCACGACTGAGGCTCGCGCGCGCAGCATCCCCGTCCCCGTGAGCGACAGCATCGATCCGGCACAGCTCTGGCTGGGCGCCCTGGTGGGCGCCCAGGTGCTGCTGGTGTTCCTCTGCGCGATCGAGGCCAACGCCTACGGCGAACGGGCGCTGCTGCTGCACGCGGCCGCCACGCTGATGGCGGTGCTCTCGGTGCTGGCGCTGATCGGGCGCGAGCCGCTCGCGCCCACCGCGGTGCTGCTGCTGGTGCCCGCGCTCTCGGGCCTGCAATTGCTGGACCTCGTGAGCCACGCGGGCGGGCTGCGGCAGGCGCGCCGCTGGCTCCTGTTCACCAGCGCCATCGTGCTGCCGGCGGTGGCGGTCGCCGCCGTGTACAGCGGCTGGGCCCTGGTCGGCGGCATCGTGCTGTGGACCTCCGTCGTGCTGATGCTGATGGCGCGCGCGCTGCGCCAGAGCCGGCCGTGGATCTGGTGGCTGGTGCCGGCGCTGGCGGCGCTCGCGCTGGCCAGCTTCCGGCTGGCGGCCGACCACCCGCCCTACGAGATGGACGATGCCATCTGGCAGGCCGGCCTGCTCACGCTCTGGGCCGCCTTCACGTATCTCGCCACGGCCTGGCGCGGACGCATCCTGGGCGAGACCCAGGCCCGCATCCTGGGCCGCACCACCATCGACCCGCTCACGGGCCTGGCCACGCCCCTGGTGCTGGGCGAGCGGATCCAGGCCGCGCGCCACCTCACGCGCCGCTACGGCCATCCCAGCGTGCTGATGGTCGTCAACATCGACAACCTCGCCGCGCTGACGGCGGAGTTCGGCCCGGAGGCGACGGAATCGGCCGTGCTGGCCGCCGCCAGCCGCATTCGCGCCTCGCTGCTGCGCGACGGCGACGTGGCCGCGCGCCTGACCCATTCCCGCATGGCGGTGCTGGCCGAAGGCTGTGCCCCGGCCGAAGCCGCGGCCACGGTGGCGACGCGCATCCTCGTGGCCGGGCTGAAGGAGCCGCTGGCCGCGGCGCGCGCAGAATACCTGCACTTGCGCATCGTGCTGGCGGCCGTGCCGGCCGACGACATGCCGCCCAAGCTGCTGCTGCAGAAACTCCACCACCGCCTGGACCAGGAAGTGCGCGCCGCCTCCGAGCGCCGCATCGTCACCGTGACCCAGGAAGAACTCATCGCCCTCGATCCCCCGACGACCATCCGATAAGAACCATGGAGCAGGAACTCATTCCCCTCGCCGACTCCGGCGACGACGACGGCGGCCTCGACCTGGCCAGCTACGCGCAACGGGCCTACCTGGAATACGCGCTGAGCGTGGTCAAGGGCCGCGCGCTGCCCGACGTGGCCGACGGCCAGAAGCCGGTGCAGCGGCGCATCCTCTACTCGATGTGGCGCATGGGCCTGGGCTTCGGCGGCGGTGCCGCCGGCGCCAAGCCGGTGAAGAGCGCACGCGTCGTGGGCGACGTGCTGGGCCGCTTCCACCCGCACGGCGACCAGGCCGCCTACGACGCGCTGGTGCGCATGGCGCAGGACTTCGCCCAGCGCTATCCGCTGATCGACGGCCAGGGCAACTTCGGCAGCCGCGACGGCGACGGCGCGGCGGCGATGCGCTACACCGAGGCGCGGCTGGCCAGGATCGCCAACCTGCTGCTCGACGAGATCGACGAGGGCACGGTCGAATTCGTGCTGAATTACGACGGCAGCACGCAGGAGCCGGTGGTGCTCCCCGCCCGCCTGCCCTTCGCGCTGCTCAATGGCGCCAGCGGCATCGCGGTGGGCCTGGCCACCGAGATCCCCTCGCACAACCTGCGCGAGGTGGCCGAGGCCTGCGTCGCGCTGGTGAAGAACCCGAAGCTCTCCGACGAGGACCTGTTCGCGCTGATCCCGGGGCCCGACTACCCGGGCGGCGGCCAGGTGATCTCCAGCCCCGCCGACATCGCGGAGGCCTATGGCACGGGGCGCGGCTCGCTCAAGGTGCGGGCGCGCTGGAAGATCGAGGAGCTGGCGCGCGGCCAGTGGCAGCTGGTGGTGACCGAGCTGCCGCCGGGCGTGAGCACGCAGAAGGTGCTGGAGGAGATCGAGGAGCTCACCAACCCCAAGGTCAAGGCCGGCAAGAAGGCGCTGTCGCAGGAGCAGACCAACCTCAAGGCCGCCGTGCTGGCGGTGCTGGACACGGTGCGCGACGAGTCGAGCAAGGACGCGCCGGTGCGCATCGTGTTCGAGCCCAAGACCAGTCGGATCGCGCAGGAGGAACTCACCAACACCCTGCTGGCGCACACCTCGCTGGAGACCTCCTCGCCGGTCAACCTGACCATGGTGGGCCTGGACGGCAAGCCGGTGCAGAAGTCGCTGCGCCAGATGCTCACGGAGTGGATCGAGTTCCGGCAGCGCACCATCGAGCGGCGCTCGCGCCATCGCCTCGACAAGGTGATGGACCGCATCCACATCCTCGAAGGCCGGCAGCTGGTGCTGCTGAACATCGACGAGGTGATCCGCATCATCCGCAACTCCGACGAGCCGAAGCAGGCGCTGATCGCGCGCTTCAGGCTGTCGGACCGGCAGGCCGAGGACATCCTCGAGATCCGGCTGCGCCAACTGGCGCGGCTGGAGGCGATCAAGATCGAGCAGGAGCTGAAGGAGCTGCGCTCCGAGCAGGAGAAGCTGGAGGAGATCCTCGGTTCGCCGGCCGCATTGCGCCGGCTGATGATCAAGGAGATCGAGGTCGACACCAAGACCTTCGGCGATGCCCGCCGCACGCTGATCCAGGCCGAGAAGAAGGCCGTGGCCGAAGTGAAGGTGGTCGACGAGCCGGTGACGGTGGTGGTGTCGCAGAAGGGCTGGGTGCGCGCGCGCCAGGGCCATGGGCACGATCCTTCCAGCTTCGCCTTCAAGGCCGGCGACGGGCTGTACGGCACCTTCGAATGCCGCACCGTCGACACGCTGCTGGCCTTCGGCAGCAACGGGCGGGTCTATTCGGTGGCGGTGTCGACGCTGCCCGGCGCGCGCGGCGACGGCCAGCCGATCACGACCTTCATCGAGCTGGAGTCGGGCACGCAGCTGGTGCACTACTTCGCCGGCGCGGCGAACGCGTGGCTGCTGCTGTCCAACTCGGGCGGCTACGGCTTCCTGGCGACGGTGGAGAACATGATCTCGCGCCAGAAAGGCGGCAAGGCCTTCCTGTCGCTCGGCGCCGGTGAAACGGTGTGCCGGCCTTCGCCGGCCAACGTGCCGCCGCCCAACGGAGCGCCGGCGACCGGCGCCAACCTGCCGGCGACGCACGTGTGCTGCGCCTCCACCGGCAGGCGCATCCTGACCTTCGAGATCGCGGAACTGAAGGCGATGGCCAACGGCGGCCGGGGCCTGATGCTGATGGACCTGGAGCCGAAGGAGGAACTCGCCGGCGCCGCGGCCTATACGCGCTCGGTGCGCATCGCGGGCCTGGGCCGCGGCGACAAGGAGCGCGAGGAGGTGCTGGAGATCCGGTCCCTCAACAACGCCAAGGGTGCGCGCGGCCGCAAGGGCAAGGTGGCGGACCTGGGCTTCAAGCCGCTGGCCGTCACGCGGGTGGAATGATGGAGCCGCGCCGCCGCCTGCGTGCCGGCCAGGCGATCACGCCGCAGGAGTTCGAGGAGCTCTCCGACGAGGAGCTGGAGCGCCTCGTGCCGAAGAAGTACCGCGAGTTCTTCCCGGGCAAGGACGGCTGCGCGGACGGGTTCTTCTACCTGCACGACGGGACGGCGTACAGCTTCTATCGGGGCGGGTTGCTCGACGAATGAGCAGCGTGTGGGTTCGGGCATTTTCTTAACGCAAAAGCCGCGAAAGGAAGACGAAAGCCGCAAAAGAAATCCATCAAGGATGTTTTTTGCGGCTTTGGTTTTTTTTTTCTTTCGCGGCTTTTGCGTTAAACCTGTTCGATCGACAGCGACCTCCGATGACGGGGCGCCGGACTAGTCCACCGTCTGCCGATACCGCAGCAGCGCCACCGCGCCCGACACGGCCATGAAGGCCAGCATCGGCCACAGGTCGCCCAGCAGCTGGCCTGCCTCGCTGCCCTTCAACATGATCCCGCGCACGATGCGCAGGAAGTGCGTGAGGGGCAGCACCTCGCCGATCCACTGCGCCCAGCGCGGCATGCCGCGGAAGGGGAACATGAAGCCCGAGAGCAGGATGCTGGGGAGGAAGAAGAAGAACGTCATCTGCATCGCCTGCAGCTGGTTGCGCGCCAGCGTGGAGAAGGTGAAGCCGACGCCCAGGTTGGCCACGATGAAGACGCCGATCATCGCCACCAGCAGCGGCAGGCTGCCCTGCATCGGCACTTCGAACAGCAGCCACGCCGCGGCCAGGATCACCGCCAGCTGCACGTAGCCGATCACCACGTAGGGCAGGATCTTGCCGGCCATCACCTCCGCCGGCAGCACGGGCGTGGCGAGCAGGTTCTCCATCGTGCCGCGTTCGCGCTCGCGCGTCATGGCCAGCGCCGTGAGCATCACCATCGTCATCGTGAGGATGGTGCCGACCAGCCCCGGCACGATGTTGTAGCGCGAGAGCCCCTCCGGGTTGTAGCGCCGGTGCACCACGATGTCGAAGGGCAGTCCGCGCGCCTGCAGGCCGCGCAGGGGGCCGGTGAGTTCGCGCTGCAGCGCCTGCGCGCCGGCGCCCTGCAGGGCGGCGAAGGCCGGGCCGGAGGCGGACGGATCGGTGGCGTCGGCGGCCAGCAGCAGGGCGGGGCGCTCGCCGCGCACCAGCCGCTGGCCGAAGCGCGGCGGGATGATCACCAGGAACTGCACTTCCCCGCGCGCGAGCAGGTCCTCGGCGGCGTCCTCGCTGGCGCCCTGGTGCACGATGCGGAAGTAGCCGGTGTTCTGCAGCGCCGCGGAAACGCTGCGCGCCATCGGGCTCGCGTCCGCGCTGACGAGCGCGGTGGGCAGTCCCTTGGGATCGGTGTTGATCGCGTAGCCGAACAGCACCAGCTGCAGCACCGGCACGCCGATCGCCATGGCGAAGGTGAGCCGGTCGCGCAGCATCTGCTGGAACTCCTTGAGGAAGACCGCGAAGGTGCGGCGCCAGGACAGGCGCGTCATGATGCTGCCGCGAAGTTGTCCTGCGCCCGAGCGATCAGGGCGACGAAGGCTTCCTCCAGCGAGGCGCCCACGTGGAGGCCGGCCTGGCGCACCACCTCGGCCCCCGTGCCGCGCGCGAGCACGGTGCCGTAGGCGATGTAGACCAGTTCGTCGCAGCGCTCCGCCTCGTCCATGTAGTGCGTGGAGACCAGCACCGTCATGCCTTCCTGCGCCAGCCGGTGGATCTCGTCCCAGAACTCGCGCCGCGCCTTCGGGTCCACGCCGGCCGTGGGTTCGTCCAGCAGCAGCAGGCGCGGCTGGTGGATCAGGCTGGCGGCGAGCGCGCGCCGCTGCTTCCAGCCGCCCGAGAGCGTGCCCGCGAGCTGGTGCTGGCGCTCCACCAGGCCGAGCCGCGCCAGCGCGTCGTCGACCGCCTGTTCGCGCCGATCCAGCTCGAACAGCCGGGCGATGAAGTCCAGGTTCTCGCGGATCGACAGGTCCTCGTAGAGTCCGAACTTCTGCGTCATGTAGCCGCTCTGGCGCTTGATCGCGCGCGATTCGCGCAGCACGTCGAAGCCGAGACAGGTGCCGGCCCCGGCATCGGGCTTGAGCAGCCCGCACAGCATGCGGATGGTGGTGGTCTTGCCGCTGCCGTTCGGACCGAGGAAGCCGCAGATGCGGCCGGTGGCGACCTGCAATGCCACTTCGTTCACCACCGCGCGGCCGCCGTAGCGCTTGGT
>NZ_DASSVG010000688.1:0-2402 GCF_035706265.1 Ramlibacter sp.
CAGCGGCAACGCCGGCATCCCGAACTGGGGCGTGGAGAACGTCTACGGGCTGGTGGTGCTCGACAAGTTCCTGCCGGCGAGCGTCTACGTCACCACTTTCATCGAGGACGACTTCTACCGCGGCCTGCAGCACGGCCGCAACAAGCCGTGGATCAAGTACCGCATGCCGCGCTTCGCCCTGGAGGAGCTGGCCGAGTTCGTCTGGCACAAGTACTTCACCGACACGCAGGAGATCAACCGGCGCGAGCGCGAAGCCGAGCCTGCCGAGGTGCGAGTGACGCGCGCCGCGGCGAAGCTCAAGGAGATGGACGAGCTGCTCAAGTCGCGCGGCTACCGGCACCTCGTGTTCATCTCGCCGACGCGCCAGGAGGCGCTCGGCCAGCGTCCGGTCGACGCGCGCGTCCAGCGGGCGCTGGCGGCGCAGCGCGTCGACGCCATCTATCTTCTCGACCGGCTGCCGGCGGCCACGCCCGAGGAGCGGCGCGCCTGGTACCAGGACAACGACCACCTGACCGCAAAGGGACATGCGGTCTGGGCCGGCCTGATCCACGAGGAGCTGGTGCGCGTGCTCGGGCCGCGGCGAGAAGCGGTGGCGCGGAGGTGAGCATGCGATACGCCACGCTGGTGCTCGACGACGGCACGCGCTACCGCGGGCGTCTTTCCGGGCGTGCGCGCCCGGTCTCGGGCGAGGTGGTGTTCAACACCGGCATGGTGGGCTACACCGAGTCGCTGACCGACCCGTCCTACCGCGGACAGATCCTCTGCCTCACCTATCCGCTGGTCGGCAACTACGGCGTGCCGCCCGCCTTCGAGTCGCCGAGGATCCAGGCCGCGGCGCTGGTGGTCGCGGAGCTGGCCGAGGAATACAGCCACGCCATGGGCGAGAAGAGCCTGCCGCAATGGCTGGACGAGCAGGGCATTCCCTGCCTGTCGGGCATCGACACCCGCGCGCTCACCAAGCGGCTGCGCGTGCGCGGCTGCATGCCGGGCAGGATCGTGCTCGACGAGGCGGCGCCGGCCCTCGAGGAGCCCGGCCGCAACCTGGTGGCCGAGGCGAGCTGCACCACGCGCATCGTCTACCCCGGCGGCGGCAAGACCGTAATGCTGGTCGATTGCGGCGCCAAGGGCAGCATCGCCAAGGAGCTGCATCGCCGCGGCGTGACGGTGGTGCGCGTGCCCTGGGACCACGACTTCCTCGCCGAGGACTACGACGCGCTGTTCATCTCGAACGGCCCCGGCGACCCGACCGCCTGCGGCGCGGCGATCGGCAACATCCGCCGCGCGCTGCAGGGCGCGAAGCCGGTGATGGGCATCTGCCTGGGCCACCAGCTCATGGCGCTCGCCGCCGGCGCCAGCACCTACAAGCTGAAGTTCGGCCACCGCGGCCACAACCAGCCTTGCCTGGAAGAAGGCACCGGCCGCTGCTTCATCACCTCGCAGAACCACGGCTTCGCCGTGGATGCCGCCACGCTGCCGGCCGGCTGGGACGCGTGGTTCACCAATGCCAACGACGGCTCGAACGAGGGCATGCGCCACCGCTCCAGGCCGTTCCTCAGCGTGCAGTTCCATCCCGAGGCGGCGCCCGGCCCCGTCGACTGCGGGCCGCTGTTCGACCGGTTCGTGAGCATGATCCCGTGAAGCAGATCTCCAAGGTCCTGATCCTGGGCAGCGGCGCGCTGAAGATCGGCGAGGCCGGCGAGTTCGACTACTCCGGCAGCCAGGCGATCAAGGCGCTGAAGGAGGAGGGCATCGCCACGGTGCTGGTCAACCCCAACATCGCCACCATCCAGACCTCGGGCGAGCTCGCCGACCGCGTCTACTTCCTGCCCGTGACGCCGCAGTTCGTCGCCCAGGTGATCGAGCGCGAGCGCCCCGACGCGATTGCCTTGAGTTTTGGTGGCCAGACGGCATTGAATTGCGGTTTGTCGCTTTTCAAAGAGGAAATCCTTCAGAAATACAACGTCGAAGTACTCGGGACACCCATCAAGACGATCGAGGACACCGAAGACCGGGCGCTGTTCACGGCGCGCCTGGCCGAGATCGGGGTGGAGGTGCCGCGCAGCCGCGCCGCGGGCACCCTCGAGGAAGCCATCCGCTTTGCGCGGGAGATCGGCTATCCCGTCATGGCGCGGGTGGCCTACGCGCTCGGCGGGCTGGGCTCGGGCCTGTGCGCCGACGAGGCGCAGCTGCGCGAGCGCGTGTCGAAAGGCCTCGCCCACAGCCCGCAGGTCCTCATCGAGGAGTACCTGGCCGGCTGGAAGGAGCTGGAGTACGAGGTGGTGCGCGACCGCTTCGACAACTGCATCGTGGTCTGCAACATGGAGAACCTCGACCCGATGGGCATCCATACGGGCGAGAGCGTGGTGGTGGCGCCCAGCCAGACCCTCACCAACCACGAGTAC
>NZ_DASSVG010000689.1:0-3177 GCF_035706265.1 Ramlibacter sp.
GACGTTTCCTCCGCACCTTGACGGTGCGCTGCACATGGTTCCAGGGACGGTTTGGCGCGAAGGCCGGCGCCCGGGACGGGCGCGCCGCGACGAAGCCGCGGCAGGACCCCCCTATTAGAAACGATCCGGCCGGGGTGCCCGCCCGCGTCGGGCGCCGTCCGTCACCGGGCCGGGATTTTTCCGCGCCCCCCGCCCCGCGGGCGCGGTGCTACGCTGGCCCGAATGCCTCACTGACCCACGGGTGCGACATGCGGATCCTTGCAGCGACCTTGCTTTCCTCTGTGCTGGTGCTCGCCGGCTGCCAGACGCCGCCCGGCGGCACCGCCCTCGCCGGCGCCGACTGCGAGCGGTCAGCCGTGCCGAGCGGCGCCGTCTTCGGCGTGCGCGAAGGCCTGGACATCGCGACCTGGCCGCCCACCATGGCGCGCGGCGTCACCGGCTGCCAGCGCGTCTGGTACGGGCAGCGCGCGCGGCCCGAAGCGATGCAGGTGCTGGCCACGTACTACTACGAGGGCGGGCGGGTGCGCCGCCTGACCGGCCGGGTGCCGAACGGGCCGGCCTACGACTGCCAGTACCGCGAAGGCGAACTGGACACGGCGACGTCGCAGAACGCGGGGCAATGCCCGCGCGCTTCTGAGATCGAACCAGGGCGCTGAGCGGATTCACGCACCTTCGCGGCGCGGCCCGCGCTGCGCGGCTACGGATACGAATTCTGAATCCGCCTTCCTGCGCGGCCACTTGCGGAAAGCGCATACTGCACAGTCGGAGGCTTCCATCTGGAGGGACCATGCCTACGGCTGAAGCGGCGTTGCGGCGCGCTCGCCGCCACGTCGAGGAAGGTGCACGCATCGTCGACGAACAGTCGGCGCGGATTGCTCGAATGGCTCCCGATGGGAGCCAGATAGCAGCCGCCAGGACGTTGCTGGAGACGATGAAAGTGACGCTCGAACTATTCAGGACGGACCTGGCACGCCTGGAGGCGAAGTCCTGAAGAGGGGCGATTCACGCAGCCTGCGACGGCAAACACCAATCGAAACGCCAGCCGGACGCGTGGCGCGCTCGACGTCAGCGTCCGGGATCAGTCCCGGTCAACCGTGTAATGGATGGTCTGGACCACGATCTTGCCGTCGCGGATGTGAAACGTGTCCGCGCCATCGTGGACCTTGCCGGTCGCGGAGCGTCCGGACCATGCCAGGAAGGCGATCTCGCCCTCCACCAGCCGAACCCTGTAGTCGTAATGCCCGTCAGGGAAGTACTCCTGCAGTTCCGCGGCGCACGCGCGGAGCCCCGGAAGGCCGCGGAAGATCCCGGTGAGGGTCAGCAGGACCACGTCTTCGGAATAGTTGGTTGCGATGTCCTGTTCCAGGTCGTGCTGCTTGCGGAACGCGAGGTGACTTTCGAACACCTCGGCAGCCGAGCGGTTCGGGGAAGTGGCAGGAACGCTGTCAGCCTGACTCATTGATCGCCTCCAGTGCGGCTCGCCCGCAGCGGCTCTTCACGCGCAGGCAGCGGTGCGTCATGCCACCAGTCTGCTCCGCGCAAGGGGGATTCTCTGCCCCTGACGAGCGGCCTGGCGAGGCTCACATTCCTCGCACGTCCCGCAGCGCTGACGCCGTACTTCCTGCATGCGCAAGCACGCTGAAGGATCCGTCCGATTCGAGCACGACCGCCGCAACCTGCTCCACGGAGCCGATCCCTTGCTTGCGGATCGCTGCGAGCACTTCCGCTTCCGACACCCGGTCGCGCAACATCGCCTCCCGCAGCATCTTGCCGTCCTTCAGGAGCAACGTCGGATGCTGTGTCAGGAGCTTGGCGGCATGTGCCGAGCGGCTGATCCAAAGCGCCAAGCCGTACTGCAGCACGAGCAGCGTTGCGATCGCCAGTGCACCGTCCGCGAACGTCACCTGCCTGGTGAGCACCGCCGAAGCCAGCGCAGAGCCCATCGAGACGGTCACGACCAGCCCATATGCGTTGTTCTTGGCCAGGCTGTGGTTGCCGGCCCAGCGCAGCATCAGCAGCAGGAAGGCATAGAGCGGCACGCCGACGGCGATGATCCGCACCAGCGATGGCCAACCGCCGAAGAACAGCGAGGGAAGGTTCATGGCAGGTGTGATCGAGGTGCGACGAGCCGGCAGCCAGGCTCGTCGCAGGACGCCGCCTTTCGTGTCATGCGGAGCAGCGGCAGGAGCTGCAAGCTCACCGGTGCAGCTGGTCCTTCAGCACCTGCACGGTAGCGCCGTCGTGCCGCCCGGGAAATCGATCCGCAGGATGCCGACATCGTCCTTCGACGATGTGCGGCGCACGTGCGCAGGGTGACCACCACGGCTTTCGACCCACTCAGCGATGGTCTGGTGATCGGTGGTCCGGCTTGCTCCCGCCATCATGATCTCCCGACAAGGATTGCACGAGTGCATCATGTCGGGCCCAGTGCGCCCTCTGGGCGGGCGCGTTGCCGCCGAAGCGGGTAGGACGGCCCTTCTGCAGGGCAAGCCATGCCTGCCGTCTGGATCGAAAGTGGTGTCACCAGACGGTCACCAAGAAAAAAGCCGCTACGGTTTGCGTAGCGGCTTTTCCTTTGTGCGGGTGGTGGGTCCTGTAGGATTCGAACCTACGACCTACGGATTAAGAGTCCGCTGCTCTACCAACTGAGCTAAGAACCCCCGGCAGCGTTGGGGCTGCGATGGGGGCGAAGTATAGCACGGCCGGGCGGCGCCTGGCCTGCAGCGCACCACGTGCATGCGCATCGCGTGTAGATTCCGCCTTCGTTGCCTGAGCAGGAAAGACACGCTGGAGTGCTGACTCGCAGATGCTCGATGCTGGCCTGCGCGGCTGTCCTCGCCGGCTGCACCGGCGCGTTCGCGCAGGCGCGCCGGCTGCAGGCCGAGGCCCTGGCCAATCTCACCGGCCCGGCCGTGAGCCTCACCGGCTTCACGGGCCGCGTTTCCACCACGCTCAATTTCGACGTCTCGCGGCTGGCCAACGCGGTCAACCCGCTGATCGGCACCGTCGACGCCGCCGTGCCCGCGCTCGACATTCCGCCGGTGCCGCAGGTGCTCTCGGTGCCGCGCACCTTCAACTTGCGCTCGCTCGGGCTCAGCGCGGACTGGCCGCTCTACACAGGCGGACGGTTGGAAGCGGTGCAGGGCCTCGCGGCCGGACGCGCGCACGAGGCCGAGG
>NZ_DASSVG010000690.1:0-10242 GCF_035706265.1 Ramlibacter sp.
AGATGATGAAGATGCACGAGGACCTGTTCCGCCGCATCCAGGCCGCGGGCAAGTCCGTCGGCATCCTGACGCTCGACGAGGCGCTGGCCCGGACGCACATCGACATGGGCGCCGGCTTCATCGCCGTGGGCACGGACAGCAACCTGATGGTGAAGTCCACCAGCGCGCTGTCCGGCAAGTTCAAGGGCGGGGCGCAGGCGCAGCAACCCGCTGCCAAGGGCAACTACTGAAAAAGAAGAAGGAGAGCCGCCGATGAACGCCGTCCTGCAGCCGCGCACGCCCGCCATGCACCCGGACGAATGGTCCGCCCGCATCCAGCTCGCCGCGGCCTACCGCATCTTCGACATGCTCGGCTGGACCGAGATGATCTACAACCACATCACCGTGCGGCTGCCGGACAGCGTGACGGGCGGTGCCAGGCAGTTCCTGATCAATCCCTTCGGGCTGCACTACTCCGAAGTCACGGCCAGCAACCTGCTGAAGATCGACATCGAGGGCAACAAGCTCGATGCCGACAATCCGTGGCCGGTGAATCCGGCGGGCTTCACCATCCACGCCGCCATCCACGACAAGGTGCCGGACGCGCACTGCGTGATGCACACGCACACCACCAACGGCGTCGCCGTGGCCTGCACCGAAGGCGGACTCGCCCAGAACAACTTCTATTCGGCGCAGCTGCACGACATGGTGGCCTACCACGACTTCGAGGGCATCACCATCCACGCCGACGAGGCGCCGCGCCTGCTGGCCAACCTGGGCGGCAAGCCGGTGATGATCCTGCGCAACCACGGCCTGCTGGCCATGGGGCCGACGGTGCCGCTCGCTTTCGTGCGGCTGTGGACGCTGCAGCGCGCCTGCGACGTCCAGATCGCGCAGGCGACGATGGGCCGTGCGATCCCGGTGTCGGAAGCGGTGGCCCGCCAGACCTCGCAGGACTCCTTCCAGTTCGAGCAGCGGTTCGGCGCCGGCCAGGACGTGTTCGACGCCATGACGCGCCTGATGGAAAAGCGCTGCGGCACCGACTACAAGTCATGAAACGAGTCTGCATCTACGGCGCCGGCGCGATCGGCGGCTGGGTCGGCGCCAAGCTGGCGCGGGCGGGCTGCGAAGTGAGCGTGGTGGCCCGCGGCGCCACGCTGCAAACCCTTCAGGCGAACGGTCTGCAGCTGGACGAAGGCGGCCAGACCCAGGGCGCGCCGGTGCGCGCCAGCGCCGCCCCGGCGGACCTGGGCGTGCAGGACCTCGTGGTCATTGCCGTCAAGGCACCGGCGATGGCCGAAGTGGCAAAGGCGATCCGCCCGCTGCTCGGGCCCGAGACCGTGGTGCTCACCGCCATGAACGGCGTGCCATGGTGGTTCTTCCAGGATTTCGGCGGCCGCTATGCCGGCACCCGGCTGAAGTCCATCGACCCCGACGGCGCCATCGCCGAAGCCGTGCCCGCGCGCCACATCGTCGGCTGCGTGGTGCATGCGAGCTGCGCGCTGCGCGCGCCTGGCCACGTGCAGCACCACTTCGGCAACAAGCTGATCATCGGCGAGCCTTCCGGTGAGCGGACGGCCCGCGTGCAGCGGCTCGCGGCCCTGCTCACCGAGGCAGGCTTCGAGACCGTGCTGTCCGAGCAGATCCAGAAGGACGCCTGGTACAAGCTGTGGGGCAACATGACGGTCAACCCAGTCAGCGCGATCACCGGCGCGACCACCAACCTGATCCTCGACGACGAGCTCGTGCGCGGCTTCATCTCGCGCGTGATGCTGGAGGCGCGCGAGATCGGCGAGCGCATCGGCATCCCGATCGCGCAGCAGCCGGAAGACCGGCACCAGGTCACGCGCAAGCTGGGCGCCTTCAAGACCTCCATGCTGCAGGACGTGGAAGCCGGCAAGCCGGTGGAGATCGACGCCCTGGTGACGGCCGTGAAGGAGATGGGCGAGCTGACCCGCGTGCCGACGCCGTTCACCGACGCGCTGCTGGGGCTGGCGCGCCTGCACGCCCGCGTCCACGGCCTGTACTGAGCCGGCGGAGCCGATGTCCGCCGTCATCCCCGCACCGGCGCGCGCGATCAGCGGCGCCGCCTTCGCCACGCTGCTGCTGATCGCGCTGATGATGGGCGGCAACCACGTGGCCGCGCGCATCGCCTTCAACAACGGCGTCGACGTGGCCACGGCGGTGGTGTTCCGCAGCACGGTCACCGCGGCGGTGATCGTCGCGATCCTCGCCTCGCACGGCGTGCGGCCCCGCTTCACGGCGCGCCACAAGCGCATGCTGCCGGTGATCGGGCTGTTGATCGGCGTGCAGAGCCTGTGCCTCTATTCCGCCGTCGCGCGGCTGCCGGTGGCGCTGGCGCTGCTGGCCTTCAACACCTATCCGATCTGGACGGCCGTCTGGGACGCCATCGTCTACCGGCGCCGGCCCGAGAAGACGATGCTGCTCGCGATGCCGGTGATCCTGGTGGGCCTGGCCCTGGCGCTGGACGTGTTCGGCGCCGCCTCCGGCCTGGGTGCCTCCGGCCAGTGGGCGCGCATCGGCGCCGGCGTGGCCTTCGCCCTCGCGGCGGCCGGAACCTTCGGCCTGGCGCTGGTGCTGACGCAGCACGAAGCCGGCGATGTCGACGGGCGCGTGCGCACCGCCACCACCATGACGCTCGCCGGCCTGGTCGCGCTCGCCACCGTCGCTTCGCAGGGCGGCTTCCACCTGCCCACGGCGCCGGCGGGCTGGGCGGGACTGGCCACCCTCACCTTCCTCTATGGCACGGCCTTCACCATCATGTTCACCGTGCTGCCGCGCCTGGGCGTGGTCGGCAATTCCGCGATCATGAACGTGGAGCCGGTGTTCGCGCTGGTGCTGGCCTGGCTGATCCTGGGCCAGGCGATCGCGCCGGTGCAGGTAGGTGGCGCGCTGCTGGTGGTCGGCGCGGTCGTGGCGCTCGGGCTGCGGAAGCGGTGAGCGCAGCGCGCGTTCACGAGCATCAAATCAACAACCTTAACGCAAAAGCCGCGAAAGGGAAACAGCCAAAGCCGCCAAAGAAATCCTTTTGAAGGATGTCCTTTTGCGGCTTTTGCGAAACCTTTTCGGCTTTTGCGTTAATGACCAGTGGTTTGCCGGCCCGTCCAAGCCACCCTCTCACTCCGCCACAACCACCGGCACCCGCGGCGCCACCGCGCACATCAGCTCGTAGCCCAGCGTCCCCGCGGCCGCGGCCACTTCGTCGATCGCCAGGATGGCGCCGTTCTCCGCCCTGCCCCACAGCGTGACCGGCGTGCCGAAGCCGGCCTGCGGCACCGGCGTCAGGTCCACCGCGCTCATGTCCATGCTGACGCGCCCGAGCAGGCGCGTGCGCACGCCGTCCACCAGCACCGGCGTGCCGGTGCCGCAGTGGCGCGGATAACCGTCGGCATAGCCGCAGGCGATCACGCCGATGCGCATCGGGCCCTCGGCGGTGAAGGCGGAGCCGTAGCCCACGGTGTCGCCGGCCTGCAGCTGCTGCACGGCGAGGATGCGCGTGGCGAGCGTCATCGTCGGCTGCAGGCCCCAGTGCGCGATGTCGTGCTGCGGATAGTCCGGCGCGCTGCCGTAGACGGCGATGCCGGGACGGATCCAGTCGCCGCGCACCTGCGCGTCGGCGGCATGGCGCAAGGCCGCGGCGCTGTTGGACAGGGTGCGCTCGCCCGGCAGGTCGCGGGTGGCCTCCTCGAAGGCGCGCAGCTGGTGGGCGATGCCGCGCGGGCCGTCGGCGTCGCTGAAGTGCGTCATGAAGGAGATCTCCTCCACCTGCGGCAGCGCGTCCAGGCGGGCCCAGGCGGCGCGGAAGCGCTGCGGCCCGAAGCCCAGCCGGTTCATGCCCGAGTTGAGCTTGAGAAATACCCGGTGCGGCACCTGCGTCTTGTGCGCCGCCAGCCAGTCGATCTGCTCGTCGCAGTGCACGGTGTGCCAGAGCGACAGGCGCGAGCACAGTTCCAGGTCGCGCGGCTCGAACACACCCTCCAGCAGCAGGATCGGGCCGCGCCAGCCCAGGGCGCGCACGCGCTCGGCCTCCTGCAGGTCCAGCAGGGCGAAGCCGTCGGCGCCGCGCAGCGCCTCGTACACCCGCTCGATCCCGTGGCCGTAGGCGTTCGCCTTGACCACCGCCCAGACGCGCGCATCGGGGGCGCTGGCGCGCATGCGCGCCAGGTTGTGGCGCAGGGCCTCGGTGTGGATGGTGGCCTGGATCGGACGGGGCATGGAAGCTCGCTTTCAACCCGGATTCTGTCATTACCCAGCGTGATATAACCCCGTGTCGCTGTGAGGCAGCAGAAGAATTCCGATGGACGCCCCGGCGGCGCCATCCACAAACAGGTACGGATGAAGCGCGGTTTCTACACCATCATGGCGGCGCAGTTCTTCTCGTCGCTCGCCGACAACGCGCTGTTCATCGCCGCCGTGGAACTGCTGAAGTCCTCGCGCGCGCCCGCGTGGCAGGCCGCCGCCCTGGTGCCCATGTTCGCGCTGTTCTACGTGGTGCTCGCCCCCTTCGTGGGCGCCTTCGCCGACGCCCGGCCCAAGGGCCAGGTGATGTTCCTCAGCAATGCGATCAAGGTGGTGGGCTGCCTGATGATGCTGCTGGGCATGCACCCGCTGGCCTCCTATGCCATCGTGGGCCTGGGCGCGGCGGCGTACTCGCCGGCCAAGTACGGCATCCTCACCGAACTGCTGCCGCCCTCGCAGCTGGTGAAGGCCAATGGCTGGATCGAAGGCCTGACCATCGCCTCGATCATCCTCGGCATCCTGCTCGGAGGCCAGCTGGTGGGCGCGGCGCTCTCGCACCGGATGCTGATGCTGGACTTCCCGGTCATCGACACCGGCATCGACACCCCGCCCGAAGCGGCGATCTTCGTCCTGATCTTCATCTACTGCATCGCCGCCTGGTTCAACCTGCGCATCCCGCTCACCGGGGTGGAGATGCGGCCGATCCCGCGCAATCCGCTGGAGCTGGTGCCCGACTTCTGGAGCTGCAACAGCCGCCTCTGGCACGACAAGCTGGGGCAGATCTCGCTGGCCACCACCACGCTCTTCTGGGGCGTGAGCGGCAACCTGCGCTACATCATCCTGGCCTGGAGCGCGGCGGCCCTCGGCTACACCACCACGCAGGCATCGTCGCTGTCCGGCGTGGTCGCGCTGGGCACGGCCGCCGGTGCCATCGGCGCTTCCATGCGCATGCGGCTGGACCGCGCCACCACCGTGATGCCCCTGGGCATCGCCATGGGCGTCCTGGTGATCTGCATGAATTTCATCGGCAACGTCTGGGTGGCCGCGCCCTTCCTGGTGCTGATGGGCGCGCTGGGCGGCTACCTGGTGGTGCCGATGAACGCGCTGCTGCAGCACCGCGGCCACAACCTGATGGGCGCCGGCCGCTCCATCGCCGTGCAGAACTTCAACGAGCAGGCCTGCATCCTGGGCCTGGGCGCCTTCTACAGCCTGTCGGCCGGCCTGGGCCTGACGGCCTTCGGCGCCATCACCGCCTTCGGTTTCGTGGTGGCCGGCGTCATGTGGCTGATCCAGCGCTGGCATGCGCGCAACTGCGTGCGCCACAAGGACGAAGTCGAGCACCTGCTCGCACTGGCGCGGCACGACAACGTCCATGGGTGAACGCGCGGCGCCGGTGCTGGCGCTGATGGTCAACGCCTGCGTCTGGGGCCTGTCCTGGTGGCCGTTCCGCGCGCTGCAGGCGCACGGCGTGCATGCGCTGTGGTCCACCGCGGTGATCTACCTCGCGGCCTTCGCCGTCTTCATCCTGGTGCGCCCGGCCGCCCTGCCGGAGCTGCTGCGCACGCCGGGGCTCTGGCTGCTGGCCGGCGCGGCGGGACTCACCAACGTCGGCTTCAACTGGGCCGTCACGATCGGCGACGTGGTGCGGATCGTGCTGCTGTTCTACCTGATGCCGGCCTGGTCGGTACTGCTCGCCTGGGCGCTGCTCGGCGAGCGGCCGTCTGCCGCCGGCCTGGGTCGGCTGCTGCTGGCGCTGGCCGGCGTGGCGGCGGTGCTGGACACGGGCGGCGTCGGCCTGCCGTGGCCGCGCGCGCTGGCCGAGTGGCTGGCGCTGGGCGCGGGCTTCTGCTTCGCGCTCACCAACGTGCTGCTGCGCAAACTCTCGCAGGTGACCGCCGGCTCGCGCGTGCTGGCCATGTTCGGCGGCGGCATGCTGATGGCGGGCGGCGTCGCGCTGGCGGGCGGGCTGCAGGGCGCCATCGCGCCGCTGCCGCGGCTGGACGGCGCGGGCTGGGCCATCGCGCTGCTGCTGGCGGGCGGCTTCCTGCTGGCGAACCTGTGCCTGCAGTACGGCGCCTCGCGCCTGCCGGCGCACACCACCGCGCTGGTGATGCTGTCGGAAGTGGTGTTCGCCAGCCTCTCCTCGGTGGCGCTGGGGGCGGCGGAACTCACGGCCCGCACGCTGGCCGGCGGCGCGCTGATCCTCGCCGCCGCCGCCTGGTCGGCGTGGCCTCGCCAGGAAAGGCCATACAGCGCACAATAGTTCGCATGGCCAGCGTCTACGACTTCGAAGCGCAGCAGATCGGCGGGCAGTCCGTGCCCCTGGCGCAGTTCCGCGGCAAGCCCCTGCTGATCGTCAACACGGCCAGTGCCTGCGGCTTCACGCCGCAGTTCGCCGGGCTGGAGGAGCTGCACCGGCAGTACGGCCCGCGCGGGCTGGTGGTGCTCGGGTTTCCCTGCAACCAGTTCGGCCACCAGGATCCGGGCAGCAACGAGGAGATCGCGCAGTTCTGCCAGGCGAACTACGGCGTGAGCTTCCCGATGATGCAGAAGGTCGAGGTCAACGGGACTTCCGCGCATCCGCTGTACCGGTGGCTCACCGCCGAAGCGCCGGGCCTGCTGGGCTCGAAGGCGATCAAGTGGAACTTCACCAAGTTCCTGGTGGGCAAGGACGGCACCGTGCTGCGCCGCTATGCCCCGCAGGACGCACCGGCCAAGCTGGCGAAGGACATCGAGGCGGCGCTGGCCGGCTGACGATGCGCCCCGGCCCTTGCCTCGCCCTGGTTTCGCTGCTGTTCGTGCTGGCGCCCTGCCGCGCGCAGGATTTCGTGCAGGACACCTGGAGCTCGCTCTACCTCGCCACCCAGCTCGCGCAGCAGCAGCGCTCCGCGTGCGCGGAGCTCGATCCGGCCCTGGGCCCCGGCCTGGATGCGGCGCTCGCGCGCCTGCACGAGGCGCACGGCGCCGGGGTGCAGGCGGGCCGGGCGGCGGCCGAGCGCCGCAGCGGCCCGGACGGCGTCGATCCGGTGGGGCGGTCCGTGGCCGAGCGCTACGCGCGCCGCTGGCAAGGCAAGGACGCGGAAGGCCGGCGCGCCGAATGCGCCGCGCTGGTGACGCACCTCGAGACGCATGCCGGCCGCTCGCGGCGCGAGCTGGTGGAGCCGACGTTCCGCAAGTGGTTCGCGCGCCAACAGGCGCAGCGCCAGATCCGTTGCGCCAGCCTGGACGGCGCCGCGCGCACGCTGGCGCGGCGCCTGCTCGCCGGCGAGGACATGGCGGCGCAGGCCCTGCGCGCCGACGCCAAGATGGCCGAGCGCGCCGCCGCCTGGTGCCAGCAGGTCCAGGCCGTCGCCGGCCGCGAGGACATCGCCGTGCCGGGCAACTTCGCCCTCATCCGCGAAACCGCGCGGGCGATTTCGGAAGCAGCAATGCCGGCCCTGGCGCGCGACCCCAGCCGGGCGCGGGCGAATGGCAGGGCGTCCGCGCGGAGATTCCTGGCGGAGCCGGATTGGTTGTGAGGGGCAGCGAGGCGCTGGAATCCGTGGGCTGGTGCTGAGGCGCCGGAACCCGTGGGCTGGTGCTGAGGCGGCGGCACCCGTGGGCTGGTGCTGAGGCGCTGGTCTCCGTAGGCTGGTGCTGAGCGCCGCAGGCCGAAGCCCAGCGATCAGCGAGCGCAGCGAAGCTGGGCTTCCTGCGCTTCGCGCGTCAGCACCAGCCTACGAATACCGCGCCAGCGCACAAATCCCGCGCCGCGTCTCACCCCACCAGCGCCTCGTCCAGCACCTCCACCCAATGCCGTACCGGCATCTGCGTGCCGCTTTGCAGGTGCGTGATGCAGCCGATGTTGGCGGACAGGATCGCCTGCGGCTGCAGGGCGGACAGGTGTCCCAGCTTGCGGTCGCGCAGGGTGTGCGCCATCTCCGGGTGCAGCACGGAATAGGTGCCGGCCGAGCCGCAACAGAGGTGCGATTCGTTCAGCGCCACGCGCAGCTCGAAGCCGAGCGCCGCCATGCCCTGCTCCACCCCGCCACGCAGCTTCTGGCCGTGCTGCAAGGTGCAGGGCGCGTGGTAGGCGAACACGCCGGGGCGCGCGCGCACCTTGTCCTTGAGCACCGGCACCAGCTGCGGCAGCAGCTCGCTCAGGTCGCGCGTGAGCTCGCCGATGCGCCGGGCCTTCTCCGCATAGGCCGGATCGTGCTGCAGGTGATGGCCGTACTCGCGCACCGTGACGCCGCACCCGGAGGCGTTCATCACGATCGCCTCGACCTCGCCGCGCTGCACGTACGGCCACCAGGCGTCGATGTTGCGGCGCATCTGCGCGCGCCCGCCATCCTGGTCGTTCAGGTGGAACTTGAGGGCGCCGCAGCAGCCCGCCTCCGGCGCGACGATGGCCTGGATGCCGGCCGCATCGAGCACCCGCGCCGTCGCCGTGTTGATGTTGGGCATCATCGACGGCTGCACGCAGCCGGCCAGCATCAACACCTTGCGCGCGTGGGTGCGCGTGGGCCAGCGACCGGCCCGGGTGGCCGCCGGCACCTTCTCGCGCAGGCGCTGCGGCAGCAGGCCGCGCACCGCCTGCCCCAGCTTCATCGCCGGGCCGAAGGCGCTCGAGGTCAGGCCTTCGCCCAGCGCCCAGCGCAGCGCGCGCGCCGGCGGGTCGCGCGGCACCTTGCGCTCGACGATGCCGCGGCCGATGTCCACCAGCCGGCCGTAGTCGACGCCGCTCGGGCAGGTGCTCTCGCAGTTGCGGCAGGTCAGGCAGCGATCGAGGTGCAGCTGCGTCTTGCGCGTCGGCTCGGTGCCTTCGAGCACCTGCTTGATCAGGTAGATGCGCCCGCGCGGGCCATCGAGCTCGTCGCCGAGGACCTGGTAGGTGGGGCAGGTGGCGGTGCAGAAGCCGCAGTGCACGCACTTGCGCAGGATGGCTTCGGCCTCGGCACCCTCGGGCGTGCCCTGGAACTCCGGGGAGAGATGGGTCTGCATCAGAGATGGGCGTAGAGCCGCCCGCGGTTGAAGATGCGCTGCGGATCGAACTGCAGTTTCAGTCGTTCGTGGAGGGCGGCCAGCGGCGGCGCCAGCGGGGTCGTGCGATCGCGCGCGTCGGAGCGGTCGGTGCGGAAGAGAGTCGCGTGGCCGCCTGCGGCCAGCGCCGCCTGGCGCACGCGCACGCCCTCGGCCGCCTCGGCGCGCACCCAGCGCTGGCCACCATGCCACTCGACCAGCGGCGGCTCGGGCAGGTCCAGCACCGGCGCGGTCTGCGGCACCGAGAGGCGCCACAGGTCGCGGCCGTCGCGCTCCGTGAACCAGGCCAGGCGCTGGTCGCGGCAGGCGTTCCATTCGGTGGCGGCGCCCGCGGTGTCGAGGCGCTCGCCGCCGAGGCTGCGGCAGGCTGCTTCCACCGCCGCGACGGCGCCGCGCAGGCGCAGGTACAGCGCCCCGTCCCCTGAAGGATCCCAGCCGCTCGCGTTCAGCGGCAGCGGCTGGCCACCCCAGGCGTTCAGCCGCTGCAGCGCCTCGGCCTGCGGGATTCGGAAGCGCAGCGTGGCCTCCGCCGGCGCCACCGGCAGCACCTTGAGGCTCACTTCGGTGATCAGGCCCAGCGTGCCCAGCGCGCCCGCCATGAGGCGCGAGACGTCGTAGCCGGCCACGTTCTTCATTACCTGGCCGCCGAACACCAGTTCCTCGCCGCGGCCATTGAGCAGGTTCAGGCCCAGGATGTAGTCGCGCACGGCGCCGACGCTGGCGCGCGCCGGGCCCGACAGGCCGGCGGCCACCATGCCACCGACGGTGGCGCCCTCCGCGAAGTGCGGCGGCTCGAAAGGCAGGCACTGCCCGCGTTCGGCCAGCGCCGCCTCCAGTTCGGCCAGCGGCGTGCCGGCGCGCACCGTGATCACCAGCTCGCTCGGCTCGTAGTTGACGATGCCGCGCAGCGCGGTCGTCTCCAGCAGCTCGCCTTCGAGCCGTTCGCCGTAGAAGTCCTTGGTGCCGCCGCCGCGGATGCGC
>NZ_DASSVG010000691.1:0-7892 GCF_035706265.1 Ramlibacter sp.
GCTCGGTGCCCTCGCCCGAGATCTTCAGCTCCACCCGCTTGCCCAGGCGGTGGGACAGCTCGTGCACCACGCGCGGGAAGCGCGAGAACACGTTGGAGATCGGCAGCATGCGGATGGCGAGCACCGCTTCCTGCAGGTTGCGCGTGTGGCGCGCGAGGTCCGTCAGCCCGCTGTTGCTGCCGTAGCGGCTGTCGAGCGCCGCGTCGGCCAGCGCGCCATTGCGCTGGAGCATGGCTTCGGTGATCACCAGCTCGCCCACCAGGTTGACCAGCAGGTCGATCTTCTCGGTGGCCACGCGGATGAAGGTGGTGTCGTGCGCCGCGCCGAGCGCCGCTTCGTGGACCTCGGGCGCGGGTGCCGGGGCGGCACTGGCCGCAGGCGCGGACGCCGGCTGCGCCGCCGCAACCGCGGCCGCGGCGCGCTCCTTCTTCCACTCTTCCGGCGAGATGAAGAGGTCGATCGAGCCGCCGTGGTCGCCGGCGGGGCGGTCCTTCTTCAGTTCCTCGGGCGTGACGAACAGGTCGATCGAGCCGCCCGCCGGCGGCGCCGCCGCGGCGCGCTGCCGGAATTCGGCCGGGTCGAGGAAGAACTCGTCTTCCGCCTCATTGGCGGCGGGGATGGCCGGTGCGACGGCCTGCAGTTCGGGCGCGGGCGCCGGCACCACCGGCTCGGTCACACCAGCCTGCGGTTGCAGCGTCTCCAGCACGATCTGCTCGGGCGGCACCACCAGCGCCAGCACGCTCTGCAGGTCCGCCGCGGCGCCCTGCAGTGCCACCTCGAAGGAGACGCCGCCGCCCTCGACGTTGTCGATCACGGTGTCGGCGATGGTGCCCATCTCGGCCAGGCCGGTGAGCATCATGTCCAGTTCGAGTTCGTCGATCGGGGTGGCCAGCGGGCCGAGCTGCACGCGGAAGCTGCGCGTCACCGGGCCGGCCTGGCCGCCGCGCGCATCGGCGGCGGGCTGCGCCACGCGCTCGCGCAGCAGGGCCTCGACGGCGCTCGCGTCCGGCGCCTCGGCGCGGTTGCCGCGGCGATGCTGCACCTGCAGGCGCAGCACGTCGCCCGCCTTGAGCATCGCGTCGATGTCGGCGCCCGCCAGCGGCCGCTCGTTCTTGCGCAGCAGGTCGAGCAGGTTTTCCTGCAGGTGCGTCAGTGCGGCGATCTCGCTGCAACCGAGCATCGCGGCGCTGCCCTTGATGGAATGCACCGCCCGGAAGATCGCATTCAGGTCGTCGGGCTGCGGGGCCTCGACGTCCATGCGCAGCAGGATGGCCTCGACGTTGCCCAGGTGCTCCTGCGCTTCCTCGAAGAAGATGGTGCGGAAGGCGAGCGGGTCGCCGAAACTGTTCGAAGGCTGGAACATGCGCGCCTCCCTGGCCGCTTCAGATGAATTTGCCCACGATGTCCAGCATGCGCTGCGGGTCGAAGGGCTTGGCCATCCAGCCCGTCGCCCCCGCCTCGCGGCCCTTCTGCTTCAGCTCGGGGCTGGCCTCGGTGGACAGCACGATCAGCGCCACCGCGTCGTAGTTGGAGAGCCGGCGCAGCTCGCGCACCAGCGTCACGCCGTCCATGCGCGGCATGTTGTGGTCGGTCACCACCAGGTCGAACACGCGCGTGCGCGCCAGCTCCAGCGCCTCGACGCCGTCGCCGGCCTGCGCCACTTCGTAGCCGGCACCCTCCAGCACCGCGGCCACCATGGCTCGCATGGAGCGGGTGTCGTCCACCACCAGAATCGACTTGCTCATTTCTTGACTGCTCCGGAACGCTCGCGCTTGCGGCTGCTGGGAAGGAACTTGGCGATCACCTCGAGGAGGCGGTCCTCGTCGAGCGGCTTGGTGAGGTACTCGTCGCAGCCGGCGAGCGAGCCGCGCAGCTTGTCGAAGGGCGAGCTGCGGCTGGTGAGCATCACCACCGCCGTCTTCTTGATCGCGTGCTTGTTGGCCTTGATCAGCTTGCAGACCTGGTAGCCGTCGATGCCGGGCAGCACCACGTCCAGGAACACGCAGGCGTATTCGCGCTGGCCGGTCAGGCCCACCGCCTCCTCGCCGGTCTCGGCGAAGTCCACCTCGAACTGGAAGGGCGCGAGCTTGGCCTTCATGAACATGCGCACGGAGGCGTTGTCGTCGACGACCAGCACGGTGTCGCCGGCGGCGCGCTTGTGCGCCGCGGCGCCCTCGAAGCCGCCGCTGTGCGGCGTACCGCTGCGCCCGGCGCTGCTGGCCGACAGCGTGTGGCCCAGGGGCAGCGTGCCGTCCTCGTCGTCGCGCTGGCGCGCCGCACCGGAGCCGGCCGCCGTGGTGACGGTCTCCTCCAGCGCCTGCAGCAGGCGGGCCCACTGGATCGGCCGCGGCAGCAGCGGGAAGCCGAGGCTGTCGACCCCCGAGCCGATCATCACGGCCGGCAGGTTGGCGCGGCGGCTGAGCATCTTGAATTCGCTCATCGCCTCGCGGTTCTCGGCGTCGACCAGGTAGATTCCCGCCGAGCCGCTCACGGTGGACGCCGGGTCGTACTGGACGAATCCGGGATCGCGCCGCGCCGCCAGGGCGAAGATGCTCGCGAGCATCGAACGCTCCACCGCGTTGAAGCCGATCACGTCGACCAGGTATTGTTCGTTCACATTCACGGTAACCACCTCTGGGCCAGCAGCCCGAGCACGGCGTCCGCATCCGGAAGCCGTTCCTTCACCTCTTTTGCAAGCATGCGGTCGATCAGCGGCTGCAGCGGCGCGATGTCGGCCGGCAGGCGCGGCGGCGGCGCCACGAGGTGCTGCGACAGCACCTCCATCAGCGTCTCGCCGGGAAACGGGGGGCAGCCGCACAGCATCTCGTGCAGCAGCACGCCGAGGCTGTAGACGTCGGCCGCGGGTGCGGCAGCCGCGCCTTCGAGCTGCTCGGGCGCGACATAGCGCGGCGTGCCGACCACGGCGCCCGGCTGCGCGCGCGCATCGGGCGCGCCGGTGGGTGCGACAAGGCCGAAGTCGGCCAGCACCAGTTCGCCGGTGGCGCGCAGCAGCAGGTTGTCGGGCTTCACGTCGCGGTGCACCAGCTGGTGCCGATGCAGTTGCGCCACCGCCTCGGCGGCCTGCCGCAGCAGCACCAGCGCCTCGGCGGCGGTGCCGCCCTGGCCGATCAGGCGGCGCAGGTTGCCGCCCGGCAGGTATTCCATCGCGAGCCAGCCGCAGCCGCCGCTTTCGCCGCAGCCGTGCACCTGCACGATGTGCGGGCCGGCCAGCCGCGCCGCGATCGCGTATTCGCGCATCAGGGCGCCGTCGCCGGCGGGCTGCAGCTTCAGCACCACCTCGCGCGCGCCGTCCACGTCCCACGCCAGCCAGACGGCGCCATGGCGGCCGCGCCCCACCTGGCGCTGCAGCCGGAAGCCGGGGATGCGGGGCGCTGCCGCGTCGCACGGCCCCGGGGCACGCGAAGCACGCCAGGCTGCAGCGGCGGGCGCGGGCGGCTGGGGAACCATCAGAGACCCATGCGGGCGAGGTCGTCGAGCAGGGCCTGCGCCGACGGGTATCGCTGTTCGTGGTCCTTGGCCATGAGGCTTTCCATCACGGCCTGCAGGTGGGCGTGATCGGGCGGCAGCAGCGGCACCGGGTCCTGCACGTGCATGCGCAGCAGCTCCTGGGCGGAGCCGGCGTGGTAGGGCTTGCGGCCCGTGAGCAGCTCGTAGGCCATCACGCCCAGGCTGTAGATGTCGCAGCGCGCGTCCACCGGGCGGCCGAGCGCCTGCTCGGGGCTCAGGTAGTAGGGCGTGCCCACGATGTCGCCGTCGCCGGTCTCGGTGATCTTCATCGAGGTCTGCTTGGCGACGCCGAAATCCGCCAGCGCCAGGCTGCCGTCGTGGCGCAGCATCAGGTTGTCCGGCTTCATGTCGCGGTGCACGATCCCCACCTGGTGGATCGCGCCGAGGCCGGCGGCGGCCTGCTTCAGGTAGGCGATCGCGGTGTCGGGGTCGATCGGGCCGGCGCGCATGCGCTGGCGCAGGTCGCCGTTCGGAAAGTACTCCATCGCGATGTACGCGTGCGCCACCGAGAAGTCCTGCCGGTGGATGCGCGCGACGTTGGGATGGTCGATCTGCGCCAGCAGCGCGTATTCCTGGATGAAGCGCTGCAGGGCGTCGCCTTCCAGGCCCTGGTCCAGCCGCATCACCTTCAGCACCTGCGGCGGGCCCCCTTCGGCCGGTTGCGCGAGGTAGATCGAGGCCATGCCGCCGTCGCCGATGCGGCGCAGCACGCGGTAGCCCTCGATCAGCAGGTGGGTGCCGGAGGTCGGGGCGTTGGGCACGGGCGCGGGCACCACGGTCCGGCGGCGCGCATGCTGGTTGGCCTGCAACGCGTCGCGCAGCCGGGCGAACACCTGCGGCGGCGTGCGCGAGCCGCGGCGCGGCACCAGGCCGGTGACTTCGACGATGTCCAGGAAGCTGTTGTCCGGCAGGCCGACGGAGCCGATGCGGCCGCCCTCGGCGCGGCCGGCCGCCGCGAGCCGCGTGCCGGCGGAGGTGGCGATGCTCCAGTTCAGGTCCATCGCCGTGAGTTCGAGCAGGCGGGCCACTTCCACCGCCTCGCCGGCCGCGTGGACCTTGCCATTGGTGCGGCGCGACAGGTCGGCCACGCCCAGGTGCACGCCCGCGGCGAGCGTCACCGGCGGCAGGTGCGCCAGTTCGGCGCGCTGGGCGACCGCGTGGGCCAGTTGCACGGCCTCGTGCACCAGCAGGATCGCGGCGTGCAGACCGCGCTGCGCGTGGTTCGGCTTGCGGTCTTCCGGCTTGTTGCTGAAGACCGCCAGGATCGAATCGGGACGGCGGGTCGCGACCTCCCCACTGAGCTTGAGCACCGGCTCGGTGAGGATGCGCCGCACTTCGTTGACGAAGCTGGCCGCCTCGTCGGCGCCGAGCGCGTTGCAGATGTCCGTGAAGCGGTGCAGCCGCGCGTACACGATGGTCGCCACGGTGCTGACGGTGTCGACGACGCTGCCGTCGAGACCGGAGCTCAGGTGCGAGCTCGAAGCGAAATCGCCCACGGCCGGCGCGCGCGGCGCTTCGGCGGTGGGTCGGGCGTCGAGCAGTTCTGGCATCGGTTACTTCGTGGCGCTCAGCAGTGTACATTTGGACACAAGCCAGGCTTGCGCCTTCGTCACCTCGTCGCAACCGCTCATCTGACCGACTTCGAGCGTAACTGACCTAAGTCAGGAAACCGGGGCCGCCGCGGCCCGCGCCGCCGGCCGGAAGCTGGCGCCGACGGACGGCCGCCGCGCCGGTCCGACCCCACACGGACTGCTGTTGCTACGATGCAGCGGCCATGTCCATCCATGCTGCGCTGAACCACGTCACGCACTACACGTACGATCGACCGGTGATGCTGGGGCCGCAGGTGGTGCGCCTGCGGCCCGCACCCCATTGCCGCACGCGGGTGATCTCCTACTCGCTGCGGGTCAGCCCGGCGCGGCACTTCGTCAACTGGCAGCAGGACCCCTTCGCCAACTACCAGGCGCGGCTGGTGTTCCCGGAGAAGACCACCGCGTTCGAGGTGACCGTCGACCTCGTGGTGGAGATGGCGGTCCACAACCCCTTCGACTTCTTCCTCGAGCCGGGCGCGGAGACCTTTCCCTTCCGCTACGAGCCGCAGCTGGCCGAGGAACTGGTGCCCTACCTCGCCTGCGAGCCGCTCACGCCGCGCGTGCAGGCCTACCTGGAGCAGATCGACCGCAAGCCGCAGCGCACGATCGATTTCCTGGTGGCGCTGAACCGGCAGTTGCATCACGACGTGAAGTACCTGATCCGCATGGAGCCCGGCGTGCAGCCACCCGAGCAGACGCTGGAACTGGCCAGCGGCTCCTGCCGCGACTCGGGCTGGCTGCTGGTGCAGTTGCTGCGGCGGCTGGGCCTGGCGGCGCGCTTCGTCTCCGGTTACCTGATCCAGCTCAAGCCCGACGTGAAGCCGCTGGAAGGTCCGGCCGGCACCGAGGCGGACTTCACCGACCTGCATGCCTGGTGCGAGGTCTACCTGCCCGGCGCCGGCTGGATCGGGCTCGATCCGACCTCGGGCCTGCTCGCCGGCGAAGGCCACATCCCGCTCGCCTGCACGCCGCAGCCTTCCGGCGCCGCGCCCGTCGAAGGGCTGGTCGACGAATGCGAGGTCGCGTTCAGCCATCGCATGCAGGTCACGCGCATCCACGAATCGCCGCGCGTGACCCAGCCCTACACCGAGGACCAGTGGCAGGCGGTGCTGGCGCTGGGCGATCGGGTGGACGACGCGCTGCGCTCCGGGGACGTGCGCCTCACCATGGGCGGCGAGCCGACCTTCGTGGCGGTGGAGGACCGCGACGCCGCCGAGTGGAACACCGATGCCCTGGGCCCGACCAAGCGCGGCTACGCCACCGAGCTGGTGCACAGGCTGCGCGACGAATACGGCCGGGGCGGCTTCCTGCATTTCGGCCAGGGCAAGTGGTACCCGGGCGAGCAGTTGCCGCGCTGGGCGCTGTCCATCTGCTGGCGTGCCGACGGCGAGCCCTGCTGGCGCAACCCGGCCCTGTTCGCCGACGAACGCCGGCCACAGCGCTGCACCACGGACGATGCGCACCGCTTCGTGCGGCGGCTCGCGGGCAAGCTCGGGATCACGGACCGCCACGTGCAGGCCGCCTACGAGGACGTGTTCCATTACCTCTGGCGCGAACGCCGGCTGCCGGTGAACGTCGACCCCTTCGACGCCCGGCTGGACGACGAACTGGAGCGCGCCCGCCTGCGCCGCGTGTTCACGCAGAAGCTCGATGCGGTGGTCGGCTACGTGCTGCCGCTCGCGGTGCAGGAGGATGCGGCGCCTTCGGATGGCGCAGGCGCGCGCTGGCAGACCGGCCCCTGGTTGCTTCGCGACGAGCGGCTGTACCTGATTCCGGGCGACTCGCCCCTGGGCTATCGGCTGCCGCTGGAGAGCCTGCCCTGGGTGAGCGAGGCCGACTATCCCTACATCGTGGCCCAGGATCCGATGGCACCGGCCGCGCCGCTGCCGGTGTACGACCGGCTGCGCGGCCACTACGTGCAAGGGAGCGCTTCGGCCCGCGGCGAGGCGCCGCGGGTGCGGCAGGAAGGGCCCGGGCGCGCGCAAGCCTCCGGCGGGCAGGAGTCGCCCGAGCGCGCGCCGGCCCGCTTCGAATCCGCGGCTGGCATCCCGCGCACCGCCCTCTGCGTCGAAGTGCGCGATCCGCAGCGCGCCAACGGCCCGAAGGCCGAACGCGAACACGGCGGCCAGGGCGGCCTGCTGTACGTCTTCATGCCGCCGCTGGCGCGGCTCGACGACTACCTGCAACTGCTCGCCGCCGTCGAGGCGACCGCCGAGGAGCTCGAACTGCGCATCGTTCTGGAAGGCTATCCGCCGCCGCGCGACCCCCGGCTGAAGCTGCTGCAGGTCACGCCCGATCCCGGGGTGATCGAGGTCAACATCCACCCGGCGCACGATTGGGGCGAGCTGGTGCAGCACACCGAGTTCCTGTACCAGGCCGCCTTCGAGAGCCGCCTCTCGGCCGAGAAGTTCATGACCGACGGCCGCCACACCGGCACGGGGGGCGGCAACCACTTCGTGCTGGGCGGCGCCACGCCGGCCGATTCGCCCTTCCTGCGCCAACCGGAGCTGCTGGCTTCGCTGCTGCTGTACTGGCACAACCATCCGAGCCTCAGCTACCTCTTCAGCGGGCTCTTCATCGGCCCGACCAGCCAGGCGCCGCGCGTCGTCGAAGCGCGCAACGACCAGCTCTACGAGCTGGAGATCGCGCTGAGGGAGATCGAACGCAACCGCCGGCTGCACGGCGAGGCCATGCCGCCGTGGCTGGTGGACCGGACGCTGCGCAACATCCTGGTGGACGTCACCGGCAACACGCACCGCAGCGAGTTCTGCA
>NZ_DASSVG010000692.1:0-3654 GCF_035706265.1 Ramlibacter sp.
GCTGGGGCAGGGCGAGCCGGGCGCCGAGGACCTGCTGGCCCACGACGTGGTGATGCTCGGGCGCCTGCCGCACCAGGACTGGCTGGGCGGCGCCAGCGTCGCCGACGCCGCCGCGGTGCGCGCAGCGATGGAGGAGACGCAGTGCTGGGAATGGCGCGAGCGCGCGCTGGGCAGCCTGTCGGGCGGCGAGCGCCAGCGCGTGCTGCTGGCCCGCGCGCTGGCGGTGCAGGCGCCGATCCTGCTGATGGACGAACCGCTGTCGCACCTGGACCCGCCGCACCAGGCCGACTGGCTCGCGATCGTGCGCCGCCACGTGGCGCGGGGCGGCACGGCGGTGAGCGTTCTGCACGAGATCGGCCTGGCGCTGCAGGCCGACGACCTCGTGCTGCTGGAGGCCGGGCGCGTCGCCCACCACGGCGCCGCGGCCGATGCGGCCACGCACCGTGCGCTGGAGGCGGTGTTCGCACAGCGGCTGCAGGTGCATGCGGTGGCGGGCCGCTGGGTGGCGCTGCCGGTGGAGGAGAGGGCATGACCGCTCGCTGCGTGATGGTGCTGGGCACCAGCAGCGGCGCCGGCAAGAGCTGGCTCGCCACGGCGCTGTGCCGCTGGTACGCGCGCCAGGGCCTGCGCGTCGCGCCCTTCAAGGCCCAGAACATGAGCAACAACGCCCGCGTGGTCGCCACGCCGGCAGGCGGGCTCGGCGAGATCGGCAGCGCCCAGTACTTCCAGGCCCTGGCCGCACGCGCCGTGCCCGAGGTGCGCATGAACCCGGTGCTGCTCAAGCCCGAGCGCGACGACCACAGCCAGCTCGTGCTGCTGGGGGACGTGCACCCGCAGCTCACGGCCATGCCCTGGCGCGAACGCGGCCCGCTGCTGTGGCCCGTGGTGCGCGACGCGCTCGATGCTTTGCGCGAGGAGCACGACGTCGTCGTCATCGAAGGCGCGGGCTCGCCAGCGGAGATCAACCTGCAGGAGAGCGACATCGCGAATCTGCGCGTGGCCGCCCATGCACAGGCCGCCTGCCTGCTGGTGGCCGACATCGACCGCGGCGGCGCCTTCGCCCACCTGTACGGCACCTGGGCGCTTCTGCCGCCCGAGCAGCGCGCGCTGCTGCGCGGCTTCGTGCTCAATCGCTTCCGCGGCGATGCGGCCTTGCTGCAGCCGGGGCCGGCGCAGCTCGAAGGCCTCACCGGCGTGCCGACCGCCGCCACGCTGCCGATGGTGTGGCAGCACGGATTGCCGGAGGAGGACGGCCTGTTCGACGAGCGCCGCGCGGCGCCCGGCCCGGTGCGCCTGCGCGTCGCGGTGGTGGCGTGGCCGCGCATCAGCAACCTGGACGAATTCCAGCCGCTCGCCAACGTTCCCGGCCTGCGCCTGCGCTGGGCCCGCACGCCGGCCGAACTGGCCGATGCCGACTGGGTGATCCTGCCCGGCTCGAAGAACACCGCGGCCGACCTGCAGTGGCTGCGAACGCAGGGCCTGGCACGCGCCGTGGTCGATCACGCGAACGCGGGCCGGCCGGTGCTGGGGATCTGCGGCGGGCTGCAGGTGCTGGGCGAGGCGCTGGTGGATCCGCACGAACTCGCGGGCAACGGCCCCGGCCTCGGCTTGCTGCCGCTGGTGACGCAGTTCGCCGCCGCCAAGACGGTGCGCCGCACCGGCGTCACGTTCGAGGCGCTGGGGGGCGCGTGGTCGGCGCTCTCGGGCCTGCGCGTGCAGGGCTACGAGATCCACACCGGCCATACCGCGCAGCACGCCGGCATGGCCGCCGGCCGCATCGCGCTGCCGGACGGACTCGGTTGGACCAACGCGCAGGGCAACGTGCTCGGGATCTACCTGCATGGCCTGTTCGAGGATGCGGGCGTGCTGCAGGCGCTGTTCGGCGCCACGGCGCCGACGCTCGCCACCGTGTTCGACCGGCTGGCCGATGTCATCGAGGCGCACTTCGCCGCGGGCGTGCTGCCCTCGCTCGTCGCCTGCTGAAGTTCTAGGGGAAACGCCGTAATCCGGCGGGGTATCCAACCCCGACATTGCGGTCCATACTAGGTGCAGCCTGGGCATGGGGCCCGGCGCGTCTTTGGGGGCGTTGCCACATGTACAAGAAGATCCTGCTCGCTTACGACGGCTCCGACGCGGGCCAGAAGGCGCTGCTGGAATGCCGCGAACTCGCGCAGTGGTCGCAGTCGGAGCTGCACCTCGTCGCCGTGATGCCTTCGGCCATGAGCTTCGTCGGCCTCGAGGGCGGCGTCTACGACGTCGAACTCGAGGAACGCGAGAAGAGGAAATACCGCGGCGTGCTGGACGACGGCCTGCGCCGCCTGAGCGAGGCGGGCTTCTCCGCGCGCGGCGAAGTCGTCACCGGCGAGGCGATCGACGAGATCTGCAAGTACGCCCGCAGGATGGGCGCGGACCTGATCGTCGTGGGCCACAAGCACCTGGACAGCTGGGCGGCGCGCTGGTGGCGCGGCTCCATCTCCGGGGCGCTGATCGAACACGCACCCTGCAGCGTGCTGGTCGTCATCATCCACTAGTCCTGCCGCACGGGACTCCTTGGCCACCGGTGTCATGCAACTTCCCTCCGGCCGCGGCCGGCGGCCCGATCCATCGCTGGCGCAGGCGCAGTACCGGCGGCGCGCCGGCCACTACGACCTGGAACTGGCCGCGTTCGAGCCGATCCGGCGCGCCGCCATCGCGAGCCTGGAAGTTCAGCCCGGATCCACGGTGCTCGATGTCGGCTGCGGCACGGGCCTGAGCTTCGGGCTGCTGAAGGAGCGGATCGGCCCCGCGGGCCGCATCGTGGGCATCGATCCGTGCCCGGAAATGCTGGCCCTGGCACGCCGGCGCATCGCGCGGCACCGCTGGAACGGCATCACCCTGCTGGAAGCGTCGGCGGCCCAGGCGCCGCTGCAGGGCCGCGCCGATGCGGCGCTGTTCCATTTCACCCACGACGTGCTGCAGGACGAGGCGGCGCTGGCGCACGTCCTCGCCCACCTGCGCCCGGGGGCGCACGTGGTGGCGGCCGGCCTGCAGTGGGCGCCGGCGTGGTGCGTGCCGGTCAACCTGTTCGTGCTGGGCGCGGCGCTCTATTCCGTGACCTGCCTCGCCGGGCTGGAGCAGCCCTGGCGCCTGCTGGCCGCGCGCCTGCACGACCTGCGGGTGCGCTCGCCGCTGCCGGGCGGCTTCTACATCGCTTCCGGCCGGGTGTAGGCACCCGACAATCGCCAGCGCGACAAACTTCACCCACCCGCAACAGAAGTCACACGCCGGCGAAACGCAGCGCACGCATGCTTTGTGCTGCGCGCAACGGTAAAGCACAGCAGAATCGCGCCTACACGCACATGCGACGGGCACTGTCGCGCGGCTGAGGCAGGTGCAAGCACGCTCAGCCCCGGCTGAACTTGCCCGCGTGCCAGAACTACAAGGATCCCGATGCCTACACCGCCCCCTTCCCCGGCGAGCTCGCCCGAAGACAGCGCGCTGCCGCCGCAGGCCGCGCAGCCGCCGCGGCGCAAGCTGAGCCGCCGTGCCTCCATCGTCGGCACCGCGATCGCGCTGGTGGTGGCGGCGGGGCTCGCCTGGCTGGCCTGGGACCTGACGCGGCCCGAGCAGACCGCGTCGATGCAGCGCGGGCCGGGGGCGGGCGCCCGCGGCGGC
>NZ_DASSVG010000693.1:0-2591 GCF_035706265.1 Ramlibacter sp.
CGTCAAAAGCTCGGTCGTCTTGCCCAGGCCCTGGGCGAAGGTAATGGTGATCTTCACCCGGCCGTTGGTGCGCTTCTCGATCTGGGCGGCGAAGTCCTTCTCGAGCTGCACGAACGGGCTGTCGGCGAGATAGTGGCCCCAGCGCAGCTGGTACTTCGCCTGCGCGAAGGCGCTGCCCGCGGCCAGGCTTAGCGCGGCAGCGCCCGCGCAAAGCGAAAACGAAACTCGGCGCTTCATGTCTTCCCCTCCTCTTAGGATTCTCAAGCTCGAACGCCGCTATCGACGGCGGCCATAACCGATATCGACGGCACCGATACCGAATGCAACATCTATCTTCCGCTGCCATACTTCCGCTGCCCATTGCAAATGTCAAGCGGCCGAGGTGGCCGAGGGATGTACGACCTTCTGATCCGGGGCGACCGCGTGGTCACGCCGCATGGCGTCGGACCATGGGAGATCGCCGTCAAGAACGGGGTGATCGCGGCGCTCGGCGCGCGCGGCAGCTTCGCGCCGGCCGAGGCGGCGCGCACCATCGACGCCGGGCCGGGCATCGTCCTGCCCGGCGGCATCGATCCCCACGTGCACTGCTCCTGGTACATGCCGCCCATGCGCCCCGGCGAGCCCGCGGGCCTGAGCGGGCCGCCCGAGCAGGTCAGCCGCGCCGCGCTGTGGGGCGGCACCACCACGCTGATCGACTTCGCCGCCTGCAAGCCCGACCGCGAAGGCGACGAGTCCTCGAGCCAGGGCCTGCGCGAGGCGATCGAGGCGCGCGACAAGGACTTCGCCGGCCGCTGCTATTGCGACTACGCCTACCACGTCATGCTGCGCGGGCGAGTGCCGCCTGCCACCGTCGGCGAGCTGGCCGAGGCGGTGCAGGCCGGCTACCCCACGGTGAAGGTCTTCACCACCGACATCACGCCGAGCCGGCGCGGCCGCATGGTGCGCTTCGGCGACCTGTGGGAGATCTTCAAGGTGCTGTCGCGCGCGGGCGGGCTGGCGGTGGTCCACGCCGAGGACAACGACATCGTCATGCACATGTACGACAAGCTGTTCGCGGAGGACCGCACCGGCTTCGAGCACATGGCCGAGGTGCACAACACGCTCTCGGAGGACCTGTCCTTCCGCCGCGTGATCCGCCTGGCCGAGAACGTCGAAGGCATGGCGCTCTACATGATGCACGTCAGCGCGGCCGCCGGCGTGCAGGCGATCGCCGAAAGCCGCGCGCGCGGCTTCCCGATCTACGGGGAGACGCTGCACCAGTACCTGCTGTACACGAGCGAGGACTACCGCAAGCCGAACGGGCAGGTCTACCACACCTATCCGTCGCTCAAGTCGCGGCGCGACCAGCAGGCGCTGTGGGACGGCCTGGCCCGCGGCGAGCTGCATTGCGTCGCCACCGACGAGGTCTGCTGCAACCTGGCGGTCAAGGTGCGCGGCCGGCGCATCGACGACACCACCGGCGGCAATTCGGGCGTCGAGCCCCGCCTGGCGGTGATGTACACCGAGACGGTCGAGAAGCGCGGCTATTCCCTGGAGAAGTTCGCCGACGTCGTGTCCGGCAACGCCGCGCGCCTCCTCGGCCTCTACCCGCGCAAGGGCGCCATCGCGGTGGGCAGCGACGCCGATCTGACCGTCCTCGACACCAGCCGGCGCCGCACGGTGCGCGCCGAGGATCTGCACGAGAGCGACTACACGCCCTGGGAAGGCAAGGAAGTGGGCGGCTGGCCGGTGCTGACGGTGCTGCGCGGCAAGGTCATGGTCGCCGAAGGCCGTTTCCACGGCGACCTGAAGGACGGGCAGTACCTGAAGCGGCGCATCCCCGATGCGGTCCGCGCGCATCGCAAGGGAGAAGCGGCACCATGAAGGTCGCCTGCTTCCACCAGTTCGGCGGTCCCGAGGTGCTCGTCTGCGAGGACGCCCCGCAACCCGCGCCGGGACCCGGCGAAGCGGTGGTCCGCATCCGGGCGACCGGCATCAACCACGTGGATCTCGACGTGCGCTCCGGCGTCTCGCGCCTGCCGGTGCGGTTTCCGCACGTCCTCGGGCGCGAGTTCGCCGGCGAAATCGCCGCCCTCGGCGGCAAGGCAGGCGCGCTCAAGGAGGGCGACCGCGTCTGGGTCACCTGCCGCGTGCCCTGCGGCGCCTGCGAATACTGCCTGAGCGGGCGCGACAACCTGTGCGTCCGCGAAGGCTTTTTCGGCATGGACCTGCCGGGCGGCTACGCCCAGTACGCAACCGTGCCGATCGCCAACCTGAACGCCCTGCCGCCGCAGGTCGGCTTCGAGGACGCCGCCGCCAGCCAGATCGCCTTCGGCACCGCCTGGCACGTGCTGATCAACCGCGGCGGCCTGCAGGCGGGCCAGAGCGTGCTGATCCAGGCGGCGGGCTCCGGCATCGGCAGCGCCGCCGTCCAGGTGGCGCGGCTCGCCGGCGCCACCATCTTCGCCACCGCGAGCAGCGACGCGAAGCTCGAGCGCGCCCGGGCGCTGGGCGCGCAGTACCTGATCAATTACAGCAAGGAGAATTTCGCCGAGCGGGTGCGCGAGCTTACCGGCGGCAAAGGGGTCGACGTGGTCATGGAGCACGTGGGT
>NZ_DASSVG010000694.1:0-6901 GCF_035706265.1 Ramlibacter sp.
CGCCGATCTTCAGCGTGGCCGACTACGGGCTGGAAGCCGACCTGTTCCAGGCTGTACCGGAACTCGCCGAGAAGTCATAGATCATCATGGCGCTTCTCAGAAGCTGCTTGAGACTGCAACGGCTGCGACAAGGCGCGCGGCCTGAGGACGTCGACTACCCTCCTGCGGACGATGCAGTCAGGGTATTCGCAGCTTGCATGAACGCGAGGCAGGAAGTCTCGCCGCAACGGCCTCGCGATGGTGGCCGGCGCCCGTCCTCCAACCGCTCCGGCGGTTACTCCCGCGGGATCGTGCGCTCATCCTAGGACCAGAAGGCCTTGGAGGGAGGCCACCGGGGGGGGCGGCAAGTGGCCCCCGCTTCCGGCTTCAAGCAGCCGCCACCTCCGCCAGCTGCTCCACATGCGAGCTGCTGTCGCCGAACCAGAGGTCCAGCACGTGCACGCGGCGCAGGTAGTGGCCCACCGCGTACTCCTCCGTCATTCCGATCCCGCCGTGCAGCTGGATCGCGGCCTGGCAGAGGTAGCGCGCGTTGCGTGCCACCAGGAACTTGGCGCGATGCAGGTCGGCCTTTGCCGCTTCGTCGCCGAAGCCGCCGCGCCCCGCGGCGACTGCGGCCGCGATGGACAGGCTGCGCGCCATCTCCAGCCCCACCAGCATCTCCGATGCGCGATGCCGCAGCGCCTGGTTGTCGCCGATCAGGCGGCCGAACTGTTTGCGCGTCTTCAGGTAGTCCACCGCCAGGCGGAACGCCGCCTCCATCGCCCCGACCATCTCCGCACAGGCGGCGGCAATGCCCGCGGCGATCACGGCGTCGATGGCCGTCTTAGCCTCGGTACTGCCCGGCGCGCACAAGGGCGTCGCGCTCGCGCCTTCCAGCTGGACGTCCGCCGCCGGCGTCCCGTCGATCAGGCGGTGCGTGCGCAGGCCAATGCCCGGACCTCGCGCGTCGATGAGGAAGAGGGCGTTCTCCCGCGCCCCCTCGACTCGGGCCGGCAGGACCAGCCAGTCGGCCGAGGCCGCATAAGGCAGGTGCGCGTGCACGCCCTGCAACTGCCAGCGGCCTTCGCCGCCCTGTGCACGAACGCCCGCAGTCTCGCCGGTCTGCAGAGGCGCGCAGGCCACCTGCAGCGTGCCAGCCGCCAGGTCCGGCAGCAGCGCGCGCTGCAATGTCTCGTCGCTCGCCGCGCGCAGCGCGGCGGCACCCAGCACGCATGACGAGAGGAAGGGCACCGGCGCCAGCGCGCGGCCCATCTCGTGCATCACGGGCAGCAGGTCGGTGGCTCGCGTTCCGAAGCCGCCGAACTCCTCCGGCACCTGCAGGCCGGTCAGCCCCAGGCCCGCCATCTCCTTCCAGGCCTGCTCGGCGTAGGCCGTGGGGGCCGCGGCCAATGCGAGCCGGTGCTTGGCCGTGTAGTGGTCAGCGAGCAGCCGCGCCAGGCTGTCCTGGACGGCGCGCAGTTCGTCACTGATCTCGAAATTCATGGTCGCTCCGCTCAGGCGAGGATGGTTCTGGCCAGGATGTCCTTCTGGATCTCGGACGTGCCGCCGTAGATGCTCAGCGCGCGCGAGAAGAGGTAGCGCTGCACCAGGTGCGGCCCTTCTTCGGCCGAGACCGGCTGTTCCAGCCCGTCGGCGCCGGCCAGCCGCGCGAGCAGCGCGTGCAGTTCCTGCTGGATTTCAGTCCCCTTGAGCTTCAGCACCGAGGCGAACGCAGGCAGCGCCGCCTGCTGCGAAGGCGTGAGCAGGAAGCGGTAGTTGGTCAACTCCAGTGCCCGGATCTCTGCATCCAGCACCGCGAGCTCGCGGCGCAGGGCGGCGTCCGCTGCGAGCACGTCCACGCCGGCGAGTTCGCGCGCGAGCTGCAGCCGCTCCTGGCACAGGCCCACGTTGGCGATGCCGGTGCGCTCGTTGGCCAGCAGGAACTTGGCGCAATCCCAGCCCTTGTTCTCCTCGCCCACGAGGTGCGCGGCGGGAACCTTCACGTCCTCCAGGAAGACCTCGTTGACGTGGTCGGTGCCGTCGATCGAGCGGATCGGGCGCACGGTGATGCCGGGGGTCTTGAGGTCGATCAGCAGGAACGAAATGCCTTCCTGCTTGCGCGCCTCCGGGTTGGTGCGCACCAGGGCGAACATCCAGTCTGCCCATTGGGCGGTGGAGGTCCAGGTCTTCTGCCCGTTCACGATGTAGAACTCGCCCTCGCGCCGCGCGCTGGTGCGCAGCGAGGCCAGATCCGAACCGGCGCCCGGCTCCGAGAAGCCCTGGCAGAACCACAGCTCCAGGCTGGCCAGCTTCGGCAGGAAGAAGTCCCGCTGCGCCGGCGTGCCGAACTTCATCAGCACCGGCCCCAGCATGTTCATGTTGAAGATCTGCGGCAGCGGCGCCGGGGCGCGGTACAGCTCGTCCAGCAGGATCAGCCGCTCGGCCTGGCCCAGTGCGGCGCCGCCGTATTCGCGTGGCCAGTGCGGCGCCGACCAGCCGCGTTCGGCCAGGATGCGCTGCCAGGCGACGGTCTCTTCCTTGTTGGGCAGGTGCCCCTGGCGCAGGCGCGCGCGAGTGGCGGCGGGCAGCCGGGCCGCGATGAAGGCGCGGACCTCGTCGCGGAAGGCCAGCTGTTCGGGAGTGAAGGCGATGTCCATGGTTGGTTCCGATATGAGGAACATATTCCATTCTAGCGCGTACAGCCGGACCTGGAAAGCACTGGAACGGAGGCCGGAAACCCTTGACGGCGAGCGGCGTTGCGCCAAGAATCGCGCTTGTACCGCGTGGTGCAATACGTTCCGTTTTCAACATCCAACCGGCACCACGCATCCACCGAGAGGAGATTCCTGCATGAAATCGCTCATTACCCGGCTGCTGCTGGCCACTGCCGTGGCCTCGGGCTCCGCCGGCGCCCAGCCTGTCACCAAGGTCGTCGTTCCGTTCACGGCCGGTGGCGGTACCGACGTCTACGTGCGCTTGCTGACCGCCGAACTGGGCAAGACCCTGCCGGTCATCGTCGAGAACAAGCCCGGCGCTTCCGGCAACATCGCAGCCGACCACGTGGCCAAATCCCGCCCGGACGGCTACACGGTATTCGTCGGTACCAACAGCACCCTGGCGAACAACACCGTGCTGTTCGACAAGCTGCCGTACGATCCGCTGAAGGATTTCACGCCCGTCACGCACATCGGCTACCAGCCGATCATCATCGTGGCGCGCGCCGACGCCCCCTTCAAGACGCTGCAGGAAATGGTGGCCTACGCGAAGGCCAACCCCGGCAAGATCAACCGTGGCTCGCCCGGGGCGGGCATCATCAGCAACCTCGCGCCGCTCATGTTCGAGCGCCAGGCGGGCATCAAGACGACGCACGTGCCCTTCACCGGCGATTCGCAGGGGATCCAGGCCCTGCTGAGCGGCACGATCGACATCCACGGCACCACCATTACGGGGCCGCTGCCTCACATCCAGTCCGGCAAGATCAGGGTGCTCGGTGTGATGGACAACAAGCGCCTGCCGCAGTTGCCCAATGTCCCGACCTTCAAGGAGGCCGGCTACGACGTCGAGGCCTATGCGTGGTACACGCTGGTGGCGCCTGCCGGCACGCCGCACGAGGCGGTCGAGCGCCTCAACAAGGCCGTCAACCAGGTGCTGACGCGTGAGGATTTCGTCGCCAAGGCCCGCTCCATGGGCATGGAGCCGCGCGGCGGCTCGCCGGAGGCCCTGGGTAAGTACATCCGCAGCGAGTACGACCGCTGGGTGCCGCTGCTCAAGAGCCTCGAGCTGACGAAGAGCACGTACTGAATCCGTTCCGCAGCCTGTGCACGCAGTTGCGCGTGCGCAGGCTGGATGGACCGCGGGCTGCTCCTACCTCCGCTGTCGGCAGGAGGCGACATCGGAGGGCCGCGCAGGTGCGCCCAATGGGGCATGGACACCTGGAACAACTTCCCCACCACCGACAACCCGCCGGTGGCGCGCCCGGCCGACGCTCAGGCGCCGCTCGGGCCGAATCCCTCCTATGACGACGTCCTCGACGTGGCCGTGCAGTACACGTTTCCCTGCAGCGATCCGGTCGCGGTCCAGGAATGCAGCGCTGCCGACGGCCACATGCCCCATCCGGAGCGCGAGGAAGGCCAGCCGAAAGGGCCGGGCATGACGCCGGGCCACGGCGAATCGGTCACGGTCGGCGAGGGATAGCGCGCTTTCATGATCCGGTCGGAGAGAAGAATGGTGCGCCATTGCGCAGCTGCCTGCCTGTTCTTCGCCGCCGCGCTGCTGGCGGCCTGCGGCAAGGAAACGAACACCGCTTCGCCGGCGAGTGCCCCGGGGGCGCCCGAGTCCGCGAAGACCCAGGCGCTCGAAGCGGGCGCGGTGGCGCTGCAGGACAAGCCGCCGATCGAGGCGATCAACGCGTATCTCGACGGCTTCCACTTCTACAGCGGGCAGCCGAAGGCGCAGGTCGAGGCCCACCACTACTGCGCGATCGTCAATGAAGACGTGACGCAGTGCGTGATCTACGACGGCAACCGCCAGGACGCGAAGCTGGTCGGGATCGAGTACATCGTCAGCGCCAGGCTCTTCGCCGGCCTGCCGCCGGAAGAGAAGACCCTGTGGCACAGCCATGTGCACGAGGTGAAGTCGGGACAGCTGTTCGCGCCCGGCATCCCGGACGTCGCCGAGAAGGAACTGATGCAGAAGTTGATCGGCACCTACGGCAAGACCTGGCACACCTGGCATTCGCATGGCGGCGACGCGCTGCCGCTGGGCATTCCGCAACTGATGATGGGGTTCACAGCCGACGGCCAGGCGGATGCGGCGATGGTGGCCGAGCGCGACCGGCGCTTCGGCATCGACAGCACCGCGAAGCGAAAGCAGCGCGAGGAGCTTCCGGCTCCGGCCATCGATCCCGGCGCGGACGCATGGCAGAAGGGCCAGGTAGTCCAGCTCGCGGACCCGACAAGCGTAACCACCGCGCAGTCTGCGCCGGCACCGGGGGCCCACGGCGCGCCATCGCAGCCGTCCAGCGCAGCGCAGCGATAAGCCTCCGCCGCGCTGGGGCGCTTACCCGCGTCGCACTCCTTGCGGCAGGCGCTCGCGCAAACCCTTCGGCGCCAGCTTCAGCGGCGTGCGATGCGCCGTCCAGCCCGCTTGCCGCGTCGGCGTCAGCGCTCGCAGCGCCCGCGCGATGCGAATCGCGCGGGCGTACCACGCGGGCCGCTCGCTGAGCCAGGCCCAGGCCTTCCAGGCCAGCGCCTCCCTCCAGTCCCTGGCTTCGCCCTGGCCCGCCAGCGGCAGGTGGCCGGGCAGGGCCTCGTGCCGCGCGGCGTGCCGCAGCTGCATCAGGAGGTCGGGAATCGGGATGCCGACCGGGCAGACTTCGGCGCACGCGCCGCACAAGCTGCTGGCGGTGGGCAGCGCCTGCGTCGGCTCCAGGCCCAGCAGGTGCGGCGAGATGATGGAACCGATCGGTCCCGGGTAGGTGGTGCCGTAGGCCAGCCCGCCGATGCGCGCGTAGACCGGGCAGTGGTTCATGCAGGCCCCGCAGCGGATGCACTGCAGCGTCTCGCGGAACGTGGCGTCGCGCCAGGCCTGCGTGCGGCCGTTGTCCAGCAACACCAGGTGCACCGCGCGCGGCCCATCGAGCTCGCCGGTGCGGCGCGGCCCCGTGATCACGTTGAAGTACGTCGTCACCGCCTGGCCGGTGGCCGACCGGGTGAGCAGGTTGAACAGCGGCAGCACGTGCTCGAAGCGCTCGACGACCTTCTCGATGCCGGTGATCGCCACGTGCACGTCCGGCACGGTGGTGCACATGCGGCCGTTGCCCTCGTTCTCGACCAGGCAGAGGGTGCCGGTCTCGGCCACCAGGAAGTTGACGCCCGACACGCCCACGCGGGCATCGCGGAACTCGTTGCGCAGCACGCGCCGGCCGATGGCGATCAGCGCGTCGACGTCCTCGGTGTAAGGCGCATCCGGGATGCGCTCGGCGAACAGCTCGGCGATCTGCTGCTTCGTCTTGTGGATCGCCGGCATGATGATGTGGCTGGGCCGCTCGCCGGCGAGCTGGACGATGTACTCGCCCATGTCCGATTCGAGGCAGTCCACGCCCTGTTCGGCCATGCGGTGGTTCAGCTCGATCTCCTCGCTGACCATCGACTTGCCCTTGACGAGGCGGCGCGCCCCCGCGTCGCGCGCAATGGCCAGGAAGATCGCGTTGGCCTCCGCGGGCGTGGACGCCCAGTGCACCTGCACGCCGTTGGCGAGCAGGTTGCGCTCCAGCCTCTCGAGCAGCTCGGGCAGCCGCGACAGGCTGTAGCGCCGGATCGCCTCGCCGACGTGGCGCAGCGGCTCGAAGGTGTCCGCCTCGCTGAAGTGGGAGGCGCGCTTGGCCTGCAGGAAGTCCATCGCGCCGCGGAAGCTCGCGCGCAGGTGCGCGTCGTTCACGGCCGCGTGCGCGTTCTCCTTGAAGCGGCGCGGGTCGACGAAGTGCAGGGGGGCGGTGCCCGCCTGCGCATCCGCGTGGGGCGACGCGTTCATGGTGCGTCCTCCGCGCGATCGTCGACCAGCACGATCACCAGTTCCTTCGGCCCATGGGCGCCATAGGCCAGCACCTGCTGGATGTCGGCCGTCTTCGAAGGCCCGGTGACCAGCAGGAGGTTCGTCGGCAGCATCGGCGCTTGGTCGCCGGGAAACAGGGCGTGCATGGCCGCCGGCAGGCTGGCATGCAGGCGGCTGGCCATCAGCACCGCGACATGCACCGGCGGCACCAGCGAGAGCGTGCGCGGCTCGTGGCGGCCCGGGCACAGCACCAGCGTGCCCGTGTCGGCGATGCCGGCGACCGCGCCGGTCACGCCGGCATCGATCGCGTCGAACAGTTCGCCCTTCCACGTTTCCAGCGGGCGCTCGAAGCGGCGCACGGCGAGCCCCT
>NZ_DASSVG010000695.1:0-6905 GCF_035706265.1 Ramlibacter sp.
CCGGTGACCATCGAGGTCTCGCGGCCCAACACCACGGCCTCCACCGTCGAACAGCACTTCTTCAGCGTGCCCGAGGACGACAAGCGCCGGGCGCTGCGGCAGCTGGTGCGCCAGCGCGGGATCTCGCAGGCCTTCGTGTTCGTCAACAGCAAGCTCGGATGCGCGCGGCTGGCGCGGGCGCTGGAGCGCGACGGCCTGAAGGCCGTGGCCATGCACGGCGACAAGAGCCAGGACGAGCGGCTCAAGGCGCTGGACGCTTTCAAGCGCGGGGAGGTCGACCTGCTGGTGGCCACCGACGTCGCCGCCCGCGGCCTCGACATCAAGGACGTGCCGGCGGTGTTCAACTTCGACGTGCCGTTCAACCCCGAGGACTATGTGCACCGCATCGGTCGCACGGGCCGCGCCGGCGCCTCGGGCCTGGCGGTGACGCTGGTCTCGCCCGGCGACACCCGCCTGGTCGCCGATCTCGAGCGGCTGCTGAAACGCAAGCTGGAGATCGAGCCGCTGGAGTACGAGGAAGACCGTCCCCGCGGCCGCATCAACGACGGCCGCCGGGCCTGGCGCCAGCAGGGCGACGAGGAAGACCGGCGCGAGCGCTATGTGGAGCGCCGGCGCGAGGCGCGTGCACCGGCCGACCCGTTCTTCGACCAGCCCTACCAGCCGCCGCAGCGCGAGGAAGCCCCCGCCTGGGAGGCCAGCGCCAAGCCGGCCAGCAACCGCGTCTCCAGCAACATCAAGCCCAAGCGCAAGGTGGCGGCGCTGTTCAAGGCAGTGCAGTAGTTCATTCCCCCGGCACCTGCGCCTGCTCGCACTGCTCCTGAATGAGCTCGTGCGCTCCGCCGCCGGATTCGTCCAGGCGCAGCGCGGAGAGGCAGCCGCCCCACACGCAACCGGTGTCGAGCGAGATGATGTCCGGCCGCCGCAGGTAGCCGAGCGTCGACCAGTGGCCGAAGGCGATGCAGGTGCCGGCACTGCGCCGCCCCGGCACGTCGAACCAGGGCAGCAGGCCGGGCGGGGCCTGGTCCAGGCGCCCCGAGGCCTTGAGGTCCATCGCGCCTTCGGGCGTGACGAAGCGCAGCCGCGTGAGCGCATTGACGATCACGCGCAGGCGGTCCGCGCCTTGCAGCGCGTCGTCCCACCGGTCCGGCTGGTTGCCCCACATGCGCGCGAGGAAGGCCCCGAGCTCCGGGCCGCGCAGCACCGCTTCCACTTCCGCCGCCAGCGCGAGCGTCTGCGCCAGGTCCCACGACGGCAGCACGCCGCCGTGCACCATCAGCAGGCCATGCGCGTGGATCGCCATCGCGCGGTGCCGCAGCCAATCGAGCATGGCCTCGCGGTCGCCCGCCTGCAGGATTTCGTCCATCGTGTCGTTGCGGTGCGGCGGACGATGGCCATGGGCGACCGCGAGCAGGCTCAGGTCGTGGTTGCCCAGGAGGCAGCGCGCGGCGTCGCCGTACGCCATCAGCCGGCGCAGCACCGCCGCCGAGGCCGGGCCGCGGTTGACGAGGTCGCCCAGCAGGTACAGCGTGTCGCGGCTGGGCGAGAAGGCGATCTTCGCCAGCAGCCGCGCCAGCGGCGCATCGCAGCCCTGGACGTCGCCGATCAGGTAATGGGCCATGGCATCCGTTGCGAACGATAGGGGGTGCTGGAGCGAGCGACGCGGTCGGCCCAGGCCGGCTGGTAGATCTCCAGCATGCGTTCCACCGAGCGCAGCGCCAGCGGCGTGGCCAGCACCGGTCCGAGGATGATGCGCCGCACCATCTCCTTCAGGCTGGGCCCCTGGCCGGGGCCGCCGAGGGCGTCGGTGGTGAAGCGCAGGCGCGGCTCGATGCCGCGGGCGCCGATCGCGTAGTGCAGCCGCTGCGTCAGCACGCCCTGCCGGTCCTGCTCGCGCAGGTACACCAGCCGCCATTCGCGCTCCTCGTGGAAGCCGCGGTGCTTGGTGAACAGGGCGAACAGCTTGATGCGCTCGAACAACACGGCGGCCGCCGACTGCATCCCTTCCACCGGGCCGCCGGCGCGCTGCAGCGCCTCGGCGAAGGCCTGCAGCTTGCGCTCCATCCAGGCTTCGCTCTGCTCGTAGGAGAGGTACTGCACCTCGCGCACCAGCAGCGGCGAACCGGCCGCGAGCAGCGGCGCCACGTCGAACACGATGGCCACGCCGTTGCCGTCCCCGCCGTAGCCGCGCCACATCGACAGCAGGCCGTCGTCGCCGATCCCGTCGTCATGCACCGAGCAGCTGAAGACGTAGACGTCGAAGGCCGACTCGCCGTCGAAGGCGGTGTAGAGCGCGTCGAAGGCGTCCAGCAGCGCGTTGTAGTGCGCCGGCGGGCAGGCCTCGCGCAGGCCGGCGTGGGTGCGCACGGCGTGCAGGCCGAGGTTCATGCCGTAGCGCAACTCGTCCACGTCGTTCATGTACAGCGGGTTGGAGAACCAGATCTCGCCCGTCTGCGCGATGCGCTCCAGCGTGAGGATGGAGGTGTAGTGCGCCAGCAGCGGCAGCTGGCTGGCCGGCGGCCGGGCCTCCATGTCGGCCCAGAGCACGTCCTCCAGGTCTTGGCGTCTCAGGTCTTGCGGCATCCGGGGGCAGGGTTGGACGCGGCCGAGCCGCGCGATCCTTGCAGTAAAGTGCAACGCATGGGATTCTGTCCTGATTCATGGATTTCCTGCTGATCGCGTTCCTGACGCTGCTGAACGGGCTGTTCGCCATGTCGGAGATGGCGCTCGCCTCCAGCCGCCGGGCCCGGCTGGCGGCGATGGCCGAAGGCGGCGACGGCGGGGCGAAGGCGGCGTTGAAGCTGATGGACCAGCCGACGCAGTTCCTCTCCACCGTGCAGGTGGGCATCACCTCGATCGGCATCATCAACGGCATCATCGGCGAGGCCGCGTTCAGCGAGGAACTGGCGCAGTCGCTGCGCGGCTGGGGCATGCCGGAGCGCCCGGCCGGCATCGCGGCCACCGCCATCGTGGTGGCCATCATCACCTACGTGACCATCATCTTCGGCGAGCTGGTGCCCAAGCGCATCGGCCAGCTCTATCCCGAGGCGGTGTCGCGCTTCGCGGCGCGGCCGATGCGCTGGCTGTCGCGCGGCGCGGGGCCCTTCGTGCGGCTGCTGTCCGGGTCCACCCAGGCCGTGCTCAAGCTGCTGGCCATCGACACCACCACCCCGCGCGGCATGACCGAGGAGGAGATCGCGCACAGCCTGGAAGAGGGCGTGGATGCCGGCGTGATCGAGCAGCACGAGCACCAGATGGTGCGCAACGTCTTCCACCTCGACGACCGGCCGCTCACCTCGATGATGGTGCCGCGCTCGGACCTGGTCTGGCTCGACGCCGCTACCAGCGTGCGCGAGGCGCTGCGGCGCGCCGGCAGCGGCGAGGCGCATTCCTGGTATCCGGTGTGCCGCGGTTCGCTCGACGACGTGGTCGGCGTGGTGAGCGTGTGGAGCCTCCTCGCGCTGGGCCCCGACCACGAGGGGACGGTGGAGCCGCACGCGGTGCCGGCGCTGTTCGTGCCCGAGACCCTGAGCGGCATGGAGCTGCTGGAGCAGTTCCGCATCGAGTCGGCCCGCATCGTGTTCGTGGTGGACGAATACGGCGTGGTGCAGGGCCTGATCACGCCGCACGACCTGCTGGAGGCCATCACCGGCGAGCTGCAGCCGCCCGAGCACACCGAGGCCTGGGCGCGCCGGCGCGACGACGGCTCGTGGATGCTGGACGGCCTGATGCCGGTGTCCGAACTCAAGGCGCGGCTGGAGATCCGCGAACTGCCGGAGGAAGACAAGGGCCGCTACAACACGCTGGCAGGCCTGCTGATGTCGCTGTCGGGGCACCTGCCCCGGCCGGGCGAGAGGATCGATTGCGGCGACTGGATCTTCGAGGTCGTCGACCTCGACGGGCGCCGCATCGACAAAGTGCTCGCGCAGGCTGTTGCCCAGCCTGCCGAAGCGCAACACTGACGGAGGAGAGGAGATCCATGGCACAACAGATGTACTACGAGAAGCCGGCGCTGCTCGATCGCGAGAAGCACCGCCACCGGCGCGTGACGCTCAACGGCGGCTTCGCCTTCGCCCGCAAGTCCAATTCGCTGTATCTCGCGGCGGTGGAGTTCAACGAAGCCTGCAAGGAATACCCGATCGTGTTCACCCGCTCGCCCAACGGCAAGACCGTGCCGGTGGCGGTGCTGGGGCTGCGCGACCGGGAGAACCTGTTCGTCGACGGCCAGGCGCGCTGGGTGGCGCGCTACCTGCCGGCCTTCCTGCGCCGCTATCCTTTCGTGCTGGCGGAGCTGCCCGGCGACGGGTCGCTGGCGGTGTGCATCGACGAGGCCTACCCCGGCCTCGGCGACACCGAGGGCGAGGCCCTGTTCGAGGCCGACGGCAAGGAAACGCCATTCCTGAAGCAGACGCTGGACTTCCTGACCCGCTACCAGCGCGAGGCGGCGCGCACCGAAGCCTTCTGCAAGAAGCTGGAGGAGCACGGCCTGCTGAAGGAGACCAGCGCCCGCGCCGACCTGCGCGACGGCCGCTCCTTCACGGTCAACGGCCTGCTGGTGGTGGACGAGGAAAAGCTGATGAAGCTGCCGGATGCGGTGGCGCTGGAGATGCTGCGCAGCGGCGAGCTGCACCTGATCACGGCGCACCTGCTGTCGCTGTCGAACATCCAGCTGCTGGCCGACCGGCTGGCGCAGCGCCCCGAGGTGGCGGCGGCCCCCGCCGCTGCCTGAGGGTCGGCCTGGCGCGTGCGCCCGCGCGCCGCGGGCGCAGCGCGCCGGGTCGCATCAGCGCCCGGGGTCCATGGTGGCCAGGCCCAGGGCCGTCAGCGCCAATGAGCCGGCCAGGTGGGTCACGGCTATCAGGACGGCCCAGCCGTGCCGTCCCTGCATCAGGTGGTTGACCACCTCGGCCGAAAAAGTGGAGAAGGTGGTCAGCCCACCCAGCAGGCCCGTCACCAGGAACAGGCGCACTTGCGGCGGCAGCTCCGGGTGGTGGCCGAGCCATCCCAGCACCAGCCCGATCGCATAGCCGCCCAGGAGGTTGGCCGCCAGAGTGCCCAGCGGCAGCGAGGGCAGCAGGTGATTGAGCTGCAGGCCCAGGATCCAGCGCAGCACCGCGCCGATGGAAGCGCCGGCGCAGATCGCCACCACCGACAACGCGATGCCGGCCCCGCTCAAGACGCGCTGTCCGTGGGGATGCGGTAGCCGACGCCGCGCACGGTCTGGATCAACTCGTCGCCCAGCTTCTTGCGCAGGTGGTGCACGTGCACTTCCACAGCGCCGCCGTCGCCGACGCGGTTGCCGGTGCGCTCGAGGATCTCGGCCCGGCTCAGCGGCCGGGGCCGGTCTTCCAGCAGGGCCAGCAGCACGGCGAATTCCTGCTCCGTGAGTTCCACCGCCTGCCCGCCGCGCTGCACGAATCGGCTGTTCGGATCCAGCACCAGGTCCTTGTGGGCGATCTGGCCGGCCGAAAGCGTGGTGCGCCGGCGCAGCAGCGCGCGCAGGATGGCCGACACCTCTTCGAGGTGCACGGGCTTGATCACGTAGCCGTCGGCGCCGAGGTCCAGCGCGGTGAGCCGCGAGCGCAGCTGAGAGCGCGCGGAGATCACGAGCACGGGAGTCTTGGCGTCGGGCAGTTCGCCCGGCGGCGAGCGGCGCAGCCTCTGCAACAGGTCCGTGCCGTCGCCGTCGGGGAGGCCGAGGTCCAGCAGGACGGAGTCGAAGGGCGTTTCGCGCAGCACCTTCCACGCCGAGGCCAGGTCGCCGCAGATATGGTGTTCCCAACCCTGCCGACGCACCACGGCCGCGAGGGTGGTGGACGTGGTGGGATCGTCGTCGATGATGAGGACGCGTGTCATGAAACCCCGGGAGTCCCAGGATTGTGCATGACACGCGCGGGAGCCGGACTGCCCGGCCTTCCAGGCGGGCAATCCGGGCGGATCGGCGTAAGACTTAAGCGGTCAGCTCGGGCTTGAGTTCGGCCACGGGGATGATGCCCTGGTCGCCGTCTTCGTAGACGAGGTGGGCCACGTTGCCCATCATGCGCCAGCAGGCGTTGAAGCGCTGGCCCTGGAACAGCGCCGAGGCGGCCTTGTATTCTTCCTTTTCGGACGGATCGATCCGGCTCAGCACGAGTTCGCTGCTGCAGGCGGTGTCGGACAGGCGCACGGAATCGTCGCCCTGCCGGGCCACGAGTTCCTGGGCCAGGGTGGGGCCGGCCGCCAACGCGGCGGCCATGGCGGCGGCGCAGAACACAAGGGTTTTCATCGCGGTTCTCCCAGAACGTAAGCGCATCCGCAGGCCACGGGATGAAGACTGAAGGTCTGCGCTATGGGTCCATCGTGGGGCCGACCGCGAAAATGGCCTGTAGGACCGGCGGCGCCGAGATCGTCCGCCAACTGCGCCGGCCGGCCGAGGCGCAGGCGAAGCCGAGGCACGCCGCCGTCCTGCGCGCCTCAGCCACTCACGCTTGCGCCGGAGGCTTCCAGACGGCGCTGTTTTCCTGCGCGTACTGTTCGAAGCGGCGCGGTGCATGGCCGGTGACCCGCTGCACCTCGTCGTTCACCGGCGCGGCGTAGCCCTGCGCCAGGAAGCCCAGGATGGCCACGAGGAAGGCGGCGTAATCGGCCGGCAGCCCGGCGCCGAGCAGCGCCTGGTTCATCTGTTCGGGCGTGATCTCCTGGTAGCCGATGGTCTTGCCGGTGACACGCGAGAGGATGGCGGCCACCTCGTCGTGGTCCAGGGCCTCGGGGCCGGTGATGTCGAAGGCCTGGTTGTCCAGGTCATGGCTCGTGAGCAGGCGCAGCACCACGTCGGCGATGTCGCGCGCATCGATGAGGCTCACCTTCGCCTTGCCGGCCGGCAGCAGGATCTTGCCCTGGGTGTTGATGCCGTGAAGCCAGAAGGTGTG
>NZ_DASSVG010000696.1:0-11363 GCF_035706265.1 Ramlibacter sp.
CGGCGAAAGGGACCCTTCGTCGCCGTCAACATGGCCGCCATACCGCGCGATCTCATCGAGTCGGAGCTGTTCGGACACGAGCGCGGCGCCTTCACCGGCGCGCAGGCGCTGCGGCGCGGGCGCTTCGAGCAGGCCGAGGGCGGCACGCTGTTCCTGGACGAGATCGGCGACATGCCGTTCGACCTGCAGACGCGGCTGCTGCGCGTGCTGTCGGACGGCCACTTCTACCGCGTGGGCGGGCACAACGCGGTCAAGGCCAACGTGCGCGTGATCGCGGCCACCCACCAGGACCTGGAGCAGCGCGTGAAGGAGGGCGTGTTCCGCGAGGACCTGTTCCACCGCCTGAACGTGATCCGCCTGCGGCTGCCGGCCCTGCGCGAGCGGCGCGAGGACATCCCGATGCTGGCGCGCCATTTCCTGCAGCGCAGCGCGCAGCAGCTGGGCGTGGAGCCCAAGCGCATTTCCGATGCGGCGCTGGCGCGGCTCACGGCTTTCGATTTCCCCGGCAATGTGCGGCAGCTGGAGAACATCTGCCACTGGCTCACGGTGATGGCGCCGGCGCAGCTGATCGAGCCGAAGGACCTGCCGCCGGAAGTGGGCGAAGGTTCAACGGATGTCCCGGTCGTCGTCCCCGCGCAGGCGGGGACCCAGTCTGCGCCGCCCGCGGAGTCCGCGGCTTTCGATCCGCCGCCCAGCGTGGCGCCGGTCGCCGCGGCCGGTTGGGAATCCGCGCTCGAAGCCGAGGCGATGCAACTGCTCGCCAGCGGCCATCACGACGTCTGGGAGCAGCTCACCCGCCGCTTCGAATCGCGCCTGATCCTCACGGCCTTGCAGAACACGCGCGGCCGTCGCATCGAGGCCGCGCACAAGCTGGGCATCGGCCGCAACACCATCACCCGCAAGATCCAGGAGCTGGGGCTGGAGTAGCCCACGGAGCTAGGACCCGACGTACCCCTTCGGGTTCATGCTCTGCCAACGCCACGCATCGACGCACATCTCCTCGATGCCCTTGCGCGCCTCCCAGCCCAGGAGCTGGCGCGCCAGCGACGGATCCGCATAGCACTGCGCCACGTCGCCCGGCCGGCGCGCGACGATCTGGTAGGGGATGCGCCGGCCGCTGGCGCGCTCGAAGGCCTGCACGACCTGCAGCACGCTGTAGCCGTTGCCGGTGCCGAGGTTCACGGTGAGGCTGTTGCCGGAGGAGAGCGCCCGCAGCGCGGCGACGTGGCCGGCGGCCAGGTCGTCCACGTGGATGTAGTCGCGCACGCCGGTGCCGTCGGGCGTCGGGTAGTCGCCGCCGAACACACTGAGCTGCGGCCGCTGCCCCACCGCGACCTGGGTTACGAAGGGCATGAGGTTGTTCGGGATCCCGGCCGGGTCTTCGCCGATCAGGCCGCTCGGATGCGCGCCCACCGGATTGAAGTAGCGCAGCGTCGCGATCCGCCAGGCCGGCTGCGAGCGCCGCACGGCTTCCAGCATGTCCTCGATCACCAGCTTGGTGTGGCCATACGGGTTGGTGTGGCTGCGCGGGAAGTCCTCCGTGATCGGCACGCGCGCCGGGTCGCCGTACACCGTGGCGCTGCTGGAGAACACCAACGTCGGCGGTGCCCAGCTCTCCGGCGCCAGGTAGACGGCTTCCATCGCGCGCAGCAGGCTGATGGCGCCGCCGATGTTGTTGTCGAAGTACTTCAGCGGCTGCGCCACGCTCTCGCCGACGGCCTTCGAGCCGGCGAAGTGCACCACGCCGGCGATGCGGTGCCGGCGCAGCACGGATTCCACGAAGGGCGTGTCGCGCACGTCGCCGCGCTCCACCACCGGCGCGCGCCCCGTGATGCGTTCCAGCCGCTGCAGCACCGCCGGGTGGCTGTTGGAGAAATCGTCCAGGATCACCGGCGCGAAGCCGGCCTCGTGCAGCGCCACGAAGGTGTGGCTGCCGATGTAGCCGGCGCCGCCGGTGAGGAGGATGGTCGTTGGCGTCATGTTCTCAGAGGATCTCCACCGTCACCGGCGCGTGGTCGCTCGGCTGCTTCCACTTGCGCGGCGCGCGGTCGATGCTGCAGCCGGCCACGCGCGGCTTGAGCGGCTCGCTCACCAGGATGTGGTCGATGCGCAGGCCGCGGTTCTTCTGGTAGCCCAGCATGCGGTAGTCCCACCAGCTGAAGCTCTTCTCCGGCTGCTCGAAGAGGCGGAAGCTGTCCACCAGGCCCAGCTCCAGCAGCTTGCGGAAGTGCTCGCGCTCCTCGGTGGTGTGGTGGATGGTTTCGCGCAGGCCCTCGGGATCGAACGAATCGCGGTCTTCCGGCGCGATGTTGAAGTCGCCCACCAGTACGAGCTCGGGATGGTGCGCGATCTCCTCGCGCAGGTAGTCGCGCAGGCCGCGCAGCCACGACATCTTGTAGTCGAACTTTTCCGTCCCCGGCGCCTGGCCGTTGACGAAGTAGCCGTTGACGAGGCGCAGCGCGCCCGACGGCGTCTCCACCGTCACGGAGAGCAGGCGCGAGTTCTCGTCCTCGAAGCCGGCGATGTTCTTCACGATGTCGCGCACCGGGAAGCGGCTCATCACGGCGACGCCGTTGTACGTCTTCTGCCCGAACACGGCGCAGTGCTCGTAGCCGATGCCGCGCAGCACGTCGAGGGGGAACTTGTCGTCCGTGAGCTTCAGTTCCTGGATGCACAGGACGTCCACGGGATTGGCCGCCGTCCAGTCCAGGACGTGCTGCAGGCGGGCGGTGAGGGAGTTGACGTTCCAGGTGGTGATCTTCAAGCGGCGGATCCGGTACGGCGGTTTGTGCTGCGCGATTCTAGTAGTGACGCCCGAGGCCCTTTTCGTTAATCCGCCGTTAATCTGGCAAGGCCACGATTCCGCCCGACGCGTCCGTGCAACGCGTGCCGGAGGAATTGGGATGAGCCTGCTGTCCGCCCTGTGCCGCAGGGCGCCGACCGAGCCCGCGGAGGCGGCCGCGGCCCTGCGCCTGCACCTGCCCGGTGACCCGCGGCGCGCCGACGTGGAGCGTTTCATCCACGCCGTCTATCGCCGGCGCTACGGCGCCACCGTCCGCGCCTTCGCGCCCGCGCTCGTGAGCCTGGCCGATCCCGACGGAGCGATCGTCGCGGCGGCGGGCTACCGCAGCGCGGCCGCCGGCCCGCTGTACCTCGAGCGCTATCTCGGCGAGCCGGTGGAGGAAGCGCTCGCGCCCCATGCGGGCCGGCCGCTCTCGCGCCGCGAGGTGGTGGAGATCGGCCACCTCGCGGCGGGGCGCGCCGGCGCCGGCCGGCGCCTCATGGTCCTGCTGGGTCCGCACCTGGCGCAGGCCCGCTTCCGCTGGGGCGTGGCCACGCTCACGCTGGAACTGCGGCAACTCCTGGCCCGCATGGGCATCGCGCCGCTCGTGCTGGCGCCCGCGGATCCCGACCTGCTGGCGGAGGAGGCGAGGCAATGGGGCAGCTACTACGAGCACCAGCCCGTCGTGCTCGCCGCCGAGATCGCTCCGGTCCTGCGGCGACTCGCGGCCGGCGCGGTGCAAGCGGCGAGCGCGGCGGAAGCGACAGCGGCGCAGGAGCGCGGGGCATGAGGCCGCTCGCGCTGCCGGCGCTCGAAGGGCCCGGCCTGATCTGGAGCCGGTTCGAACTGGACGCGGCCGTGTCCGACCTGGCCGCGACGCTGATCACCCGCGGCACCCGGGTGCTCGCCACGTGGATGGACAATGGGCCCGCGTGGGTGGTGGCGGACCTGGCCGCGCACGCGGCCGGCATCGTGCACGTGCCGCTGCCGGTCTTCTTCACGCCGCAGCAGGTTGCGCACGTGCTGCAGGCGGCCGGCGTCGACACGCTCCTGGCCGATCCGGCCGGCACGGCCGTCCTGCCCCAGGTGCCGCAGCAGGCGTGCCGCGTGGCGGGCCGGCCGCTCGCGCTGGTGGGCCTGGCGGGCCGCCCGGTGCCCATGCCACCTTCCACGTCGAAGATCACGTTCACCTCCGGCACGACCGGCGCGCCCAAGGGCGTGTGCCTCGACGACAGGGCCATGCAGGCGGCGGCGGCCGGCCTGGTCGCCGCGCTCGAGCCGCTGGCCATCCGCAGCCACCTGTGCGTGCTGCCGCTGGCCGTGCTGCTGGAGAACCTGGCCGGCGTGCTCGCGCCGCTGGCGCACGGCGCGACGGTGGTGGTGCCGCCGCTGGCGGAGGTGGGGCTCACCGGCTCGTCGGCCTTCGAGGCGGCGCAATTCCACCACGCGCTCCTGCGCTATCGCCCCAACAGCGTGATCCTGCTGCCGCAGATGCTGCGCGCCTGGACGGGGTGGCTGCGCCACCACGGCATGAGCGCGCCCGGCTGCCTGAAGATCGTGGCCGTGGGCGGGGCGGCCGTCGGCGCGCCGCTGGTCCAGGCGGCGCGCGAGCGCGGCATCCCGGCCTTCGAAGGCTATGGGCTGTCGGAAGGTGCCTCCGTGCAGACGCTCAACCTGCCGGGCGCGGACCGAGCCGGCAGCGTCGGCCGGCCGCTGCCGCACGCGCGGCTGCGCGTCGCCCCCGACGGCGAAATCGAGGTGACAGGGACCCTCATGGCGGGCTACCTGGGCGACGGCGCCGCGCCGCCGGCCTGGTGGTCCACGGGCGACCTGGGGCGCATCGATGCGGACGGCTTCGTCTACGTCGAGGGCCGCAAGCGCAACGTGCTGATCACTGGCTTCGGCCGCAACGTGTCGCCGGAGTGGGTGGAGACGGCGCTGCGCAGCCAGGAGGTGCTGCTGCAGGCGGTGGTGTTCGGCGACGGCCAGCCGGCGCTCAGTGCCGTGGTGTGGCCGCTGTCGGCGACGCTGCCCGACGCGGAGATCGACGCGGCGGTGCAGGCGGCCAACGCGGGCCTGCCCGATTACGCGCGCGTGGGCCGCTGGGTGCGGGCCCGCGCCGCCTTCGATGCCCGCAGCGGCCTCGCCACCGCCAACGGCCGGCCGCAGCGCGCCGCCATCCTCTCGCTGCATGCCGACGCGCTCGGCATCGCTCCCGCGGCCCCGCAGAAAGGAAACCATGCCCTTCTTCCGTGAACTGCTGCAGCAGACCGAGGCCGCCCGGCTCGGCCTGCTTTCCGCGCCCATCATCCAGGGCTGCCTGCGCGGGGAGGTCTCCGTCCCGAGCTACGTGGCCTTCCTCACGCAGGCTTACCACCACGTGCGGCACACCGTGCCGCTGCTGCGGGCCTGCCGCGCCGCGCTGCCGCAGCGGCACCGTTGGCTGCAGCCGCACCTGGACGAATACATCGAGGAGGAAACCGGCCACGACGAGTGGATCCTGGACGACCTGCGGGCCTGCGGCGCCGATGCGGAGGCTGTGCGCGAGGGCCAGCCCGGCCACGCGACCGAGGTGATGGTGGCCTATGCCTACGACACCATCGCGCGCCGCAATCCGCTCGGCTTCCTCGGCATGGTGCACGTGCTGGAGGGCACCAGCGTCAGCCTGGCGCTGCTGGCCGCCGACAGCATCCAGCGCGGCCTGGGCCTGCCCGCGTCGGCATTCGGCTACCTGCGCTCGCACGGCACGCTCGATCGCGAGCACACGGCCCACTTCGAAGTGCTGATGGACCGGATCGTGGACCTGCGCGACCAGGCCGACATCGTCCATGCCGCGCGCGCCTTCTACCGCCTCTATGGCGACGTGTTCCGCGCGCTGCCGCTGCCGCAGGCCCAGCGCGTCGGTGCGGCGGAGGCGGCATGAAGGCGGCGCAGGCGCGCATCCTCCTCACCGGCGCCACCGGCGGCATCGGGCGCGAAGCGGCGGCGGCCTTCCTGGCCGCCGGCGCGCGCGTGCTGCTGTCCGGGCGCTCGCCGCAAGCCCTGGCCGCGCTGCGGGTGCGGCTGGCGCGGCGCCACGCGCTGGGAGAGGACGACCTGTCCTGGGCGGCTGCCGACCTGCGCATGCCGCAGGAGGTCGAAGCACTCGCCGAACATGCGGCCGGCTGGCGCTGCAACGTGCTGGTGCATGCCGCCGGGGCTCCTGCCTTCGGTGCCCTCGACGCGCTCGATGCCGTCACGCTGGCCGACGTGCTGAACACCAACCTGCTGGCGCCGATGCTGCTGACGCGCGCGCTGCTGCCGCACCTGCGCCGCCAGCGGCGCGCGCAGGTGCTGTGCGTCGGCTCGGTGCTGGGCGCGATCGGCCTGCCGGGCTACAGCGTCTATGGCGCCAGCAAGTCCGGGCTGCGCGGCTTCGCGGAGGCGCTGCGACGCGAGCTCGCGGGCAGCGCCGTGCGGGTGCAGTACCTCGGGCCGCGCAGCACGCGCACCTCCTTCAACACCGCGCAGGCGCAGGCCTATGCGAAGGAGACCGGCTCCGCCAGCGACAGCGCGGCCAGCGTCGCCGCCGCGCTGGTGCAGATGCTCGCCTCGGAGGCGCCAGAGCGCTTCCTCGGCTTCCCCGAGAAACTGGCCGTGCGCCTCAACGGGCTGGTGCCGACCGCCCTGGACGGCGGCTTCCGCGGCCATGGCCGCACGCTCGCCACGCTCGCCTCCCTGCAGGAAAGGACCGGACCATGAACAACCCGCAGGCACGCAGCTGGACGCGCCGCATCGTGCTGCTGGCGGCCCTCGCCGGCGCCTGCCTCGGCGTCGCCGCCGCCCCGGTGGACGAGGCGGTGACGGAGTTGCAGCACGAGTGGGAGGTGATCCGCTACCAGGCTCCCGCCGCGGAGCGGCAGAAGCGCTTCGAGGCGCTGGCCGCGCGCGCCCGCCAGGTGAGCGAATCGCTGCCCGGCCGCGCCGAGCCGCTGGTGTGGGAGGGCATCATCGTGAGCTCGCTGGCCGGCGAGAAAGGCGGGCTGGGCGCGTTGTCGCTCGTGAAGCAGGCCAAGGCGCTGTACGAGCAGGCGATCCGCATCGACGGCAGGGTCCTCGACGGCTCCGCGTACAACAGCCTCGGCGTCCTGTACTACAAGGTGCCGGGCTGGCCGGTGGGCTTCGGCGACAAGGCCAAGGCGGGCGAGCTGCTGCAGAAGGCGCTGGAGATCCAGCCGCAAGGCATCGACGCGAACTTCTTCTACGCCGAGTACCTGGTGGAGGCGAAACGGGCCGGGGAAGCGGTGCCGTACCTGGAGCGCGCCCTGCAGGCCCCGCCGCGCCCGGGCCGCCAGCTGGCCGACCAGGGCCGGCGCGAGGAGGCGCGCGCGTTGCTGGCGAAGGTGAGGGGTTCCTGAGCGGCGCGGCTGTTGCTCCCTCTCCCTCTGGGAGAGGGCAGGGGTGAGGGCACGCCGGGGCGCATTTGCCGCACAGCGCCCCCACCCCAACCCTCCCCCAGAGGGGGAGGGAGTCTAGGCGGTGCGCTCGTAGGTCACGAAGCTGAAGGGCAGCCCGTTCGCCGAGACGTGCCGTTCGCGCGCCGTCTCGCGCCAGCCGGCGCCGAGTTCGGGCGCGTGGGTGTCTCCTTCGAAATCGGCGTCGATCTCCGTCACCACGGCGAGGTCCGCGCGCGGCAGCGCCAGGCGGAAGACTTCCGCGCCACCCGTGACCCACACGGTCTCTGCGTCGGCACCGAGCGCCAGCGCCTCATCGAGCGAGCCGGCCCGCTCGGCGCCTGCGGCCTGCCAGTGCGGATCGCGCGTGATCACGATGTTGCGCCGCCCCGGCAGCGGCCGGAAGCGCGGCGGCAGCGAATCCCAGGTCTTGCGGCCCATGAGCACCGGCGCGCCCATCGTGGTGCGCTTGAAATGCGCCAGGTCCTCCGGCAGGTGCCAGGGCAGGGTGCCGCCCTGGCCGATCACGCCGTTGCGGGATTGGGCGTAGATGAGGCCGAGCTTCATTGGATCATCTGTTGCAGGGTGTCGGTGGGCACGGTGTAGTCGTCGTGGGCCTCGAAGAAGCCCTGCACATTGTGCGCGCGCGGACCCGAGAGGTAGCTGACGGCGACGCCCGCCGCCCGCGCCAGGGCGTCCCAGTACGGGTACTTCTTGAACGGATGGTCCGAATGCAGCACGACGATGCGCGTGCCTGGCCGGCACCAGAGCATGTTCGTCATCGCCGCCCCGGAAGGGCCCACGATCAGCTCCGCCTCCGCGAACAGCCGCACCTGTTCGCGCACGGGCAGCTCGCCGGGGTCAATCGCGGCGAAGCCCCTCGCGGCCAGGAACTGTTCGAGTTCCGGCTCGTTCAGCAGGCGCCGGTAGTTGGAGCCGCGCCGCAGGAACAGCCGGCGGCGCGCGCCCGCGCAGGGCGGCGGGAACGCGCGCCTGATGCGGCCCGCCAGGTCGCGCAGCAGGCCCACGTGCAGGAAGGTGGTGTCCAGCCCCGGCGCGCGGTCGTAGACGTCCAGGATCCTGCCCACGTCCGAGGGGTACACCAGGCGCGACACCGGATGGGCCTGCTCGCACGCGAGAAGGTGGATGGGACGTCCGGGCGTGCAGACCAGGCGCAGCAGTTCGTACAGGTTGCGGTGCAGCCCGGAGGAGACGAGCACGGGCGTCTCGGTCTCGCCTGGCAGCATCCGCTGGTACAGGTGCAGGCGCGGCAGTACCTCGCAGACCCAGTGGAAGTAGTTCGTCTCGTGTTCGCCCGTGAGGTGAATCCCGGCCGGCCACGTGGTCCCGGAACGCGGCACTGGCGGGAAGCGAAGCACCGGGCCCTGGGCCAGTTCCATGTCCCAGCGCTTGGGCCGCAGCGACAAATGGCGGAACGCGAATTCGAGTTCGTCGCTGCGTGCGTGACCCTGGCGGTCCAGCAGGATGCGCGAGCCTGGCAGGACCAGAACGTCGTGCAGTTCGCCGATGTACGCCTGCGGGTTGCAGGGCGAGGCGGCCCATGCGCGGTCGGCCGCCGACGGCTCGTCCAGGGTTGACAGGAAGTCCTCGACTTCCGCGCTGGTCCGCACGAAGCTCGCCGCGCCCGAGCGCACGTCGCGCAGCGGCCGTTCCTCGCGGGGCGCTTCGGCAGCCGGCGCGGCTTCGCTCACACGCCGACCTCGTTGTAGCCGGCGATGCCGCGCTTCCTCTCCACGGCCGGATTGCCGGCCACCAGGGTGTGGTCCGCCACGTCCGCGATCACCACGGCGCCGGCCGCGACCACGGCGTTGGCGCCCACACGCACTTGCGGCAGAACGACGGCGCCCGCGCCGATGTATCCGCCCCGACCCACCTGTGCGTAGCCCCCCAGCACCGCCGACGGACCGACCGATGCGAACTCCTCCAAGCGTGCGTGGTGTCCCAGCGAGGCCCCGCGGTTGACGAAGGAAAACGGTCCGAGGGACACCATGCCGCCGAGGATCGCGCCACAGTTGACGAACACGCCCTCGGCCAGGGTGAGGCTGGACGGCGTCACCGCAGTGGGGTCGACCAGGCTGGCGAAGCGGTCGACGCCGAGCGCGCGTGCCTCCTCCAGCGCCTGCTTGCGGTGTCCCGGCGTGAACATGGGAAACAGCACGGGATACGCCAGGCAGCGCTCCACGAATTCACGCCGCGTCACGACCTTGTCCCCGCGCAATGCGAACGAGGGGCCGCCCTGGTTGTTGACGATGGCGACGACCTCGACGCCGAGCCGCCGGCAGGTCTCCTCGAAGTCGACCAGGATCGACGAGCCGGCCCCGTAGAGGACGATGCCGCCTTCGGGGCCGTTGTTCATACCGCCACGGGCGCCTTGATCGGGCCGTGGCACTGGTAGTCCAGCACCTCGAAGTCCTCGTACGCGTAGTCGAAGATCGACGGCGGGCGGCGCTTGATGTTCAGCGTGGGGTAGGGATAGGGCTGGCGGCCCAATTGCAGCTCCACCTGCTCGTGGTGGTTGCTGTAGATGTGGCAGTCGCCGCCGGTCCAGATGAAGTCGCCCACGCCGAGGTCGCACTGCTGCGCGATCATGTGCGTGAGCAGGGCGTAGCTGGCAATGTTGAAGGGCACGCCGAGGAAGATGTCGGCACTGCGCTGATAGAGCTGGCAGGAGAGCCTGCCCTCGGCCACGTAGAACTGGAAGAAGGCGTGGCAGGGCATCAGCGCCATCTTGGGCAGGTCCGCCACGTTCCAGGCGCTCACGATGATGCGGCGCGAATCCGGATGGGTCCGGATCGTCTTGACCGCTTCGGCGATCTGGTCGATGTGGCCGCCGTCGGGCGTGGGCCAGCTGCGCCACTGCACGCCGTACACGGGGCCGAGGTCGCCGTCCTCGCGCGCCCATTCGTCCCAGATCGTGACGCCGCGTTCCTTCAGCCAGTTGTTGTTGCTCGACCCCTGCAGGAACCAGAGCAGCTCGTGGATGATGGATTTCAGGTGGACCTTCTTGGTCGTCACCAGCGGGAAGCCTTCGTTCAGGTCGAAGCGCATCTGGTAGCCGAACACGCTGCGCGTGCCGGTCCCGGTGCGGTCGGTCTTGGGCGTGCCATGGGTGTAGACATGGCGCATGAAGTCCTCGTACTGCGAGCGGACGGGGCGGGGGGAGGTCATTTCAATACGAGCCGAAGAGGGTGTCGAGGGCGTTCTGGATCGCGAGCCGCTGGTCCGCCAGGTTGGCGACGGGGCGGCGCAACTCACCCGTGGGGATGGCCGCGATGGCGGCCGTGTCCATGACCACGGGATTTCCTTCCACCTTGAGTTCGGGGTTGAGATTGCGAACGCGGCCCCTGAACGCCTGTGGCGTCCACAAGGGGACGGCCGCGCGAGTCTGCAAGCCCTCGAGAAACTGGTTCTGCAGGTCGAGGAAGTAAGGAATGGTCTTCCGTTCGGCGGGGTCCGGGTTGCCGTAGACGTCGAATCTGGCCACCTCAGTCCTTCTTGCGGCCGTCGCCGAGGCTGCGCCCAAAGCTGCGATACCGGGCCAGGGGCAAGCCCTCCCTCGCGATGCGGGCGTTGTATTCCTCGATGGCTTCCTTGTTCTCCTCCTGCCACTTCTCCCAGTAGCGTCGCCGCACCTCCTCCGCCAGAAGAGCGTCCACCGTCTGCGAGATGTTCATGCCCAGTTCCCTGGCCATTTCCAGCACCTTGCTGTTCAGCGAGAGGTTGGTGGGCTTCTTGGGTGCGTCATCGAACTTCAGCATCGAACATCCTCATCCGGTATGCGCATATTATATGTTGTGCACCACCCGCCCCGGGTTCAGGATCCCCTTCGGATCCAGCGCGCCCTTCAGAGCCCGCATCAGCCCCAGCGCCACCGGCGACTTGTAGTGCGGCAGCTTCTCGGCCTTCAGCATCCCGATGCCGTGCTCGGCCGAGATCGAGCCGTCGAAGCGCTTCACCTGGTCGTAGACCAGGGTGTTCACGCGCTGCTCGTTGGCGGCGAGGAAGGCCTTCATGTCGCCGCCCTCGGGCGCCTGCACGTTGTAGTGCAGGTTGCCGTCGCCGAGGTGGCCGAAATTGACCAGCCGCACGCCGGCGATCTCCCGCTGCAGCAGGGCATCGGTTTCGGC
>NZ_DASSVG010000697.1:0-3647 GCF_035706265.1 Ramlibacter sp.
CGGGCACCGGCACGGAGCACGTCGGCGCGCCAGCCGCGCGCGGCGGTTTCGAAGGAGGCGCACAGGGATGCCGGATCGATGCGCGCGCCGACGGCCCCGCGGCCGAAGGGCCCGGCGTAGTACGGGGCCAGGTCGGGCGGCGGCAGCGGCGCGGCCGGCGCGGCGCGCAGGGCGGCGAAGATGGCGTGGCGAGCGTTGCGGTTGTCGGGCAGGGGCATGGCCTGGGCCTCCGGGATCAGTCGGTGACGCAGCGCGCCGCGTCGTCGGCCCCGCCGCGCTCGCGCACGAAGCTCGCGAGGTGCACCAGCCGCGGCAGCGCCTCGCCGGCGGCGCGGCGCTTCTCCGCCGCGTGGTGCAGGTTCAGCAGGCAGCCGCAATCGGCGCTCACCACCACCTCGGCGCCGCTGTCACGCAGGGCATCGAGCTTGTCGCCCACCATCGCGCCGGAGATGTCGGGGTGGCGGGCCGCGAAGGTGCCGCCGAAGCCGCAGCACTCGGCCACGCGCGCCTGCTGCACGACTTCCACGCCCGGCAGCGCGCGCAGCAGCGCCTCGCTGGGCAGGTGCGTGCCCATTTCGCGGCGGGCGCTGCACGAGGTGTGCAGCGCCACCTTGACCGGCACTGCCGCGGGCGCGGCCGCAGCGGGCAGGCCCAGGCCGAGCACCTCCTGCGCGAACGCGGTCCACTCGACGATGCGCGCGGCCACGCCACGCGCCTGCGCCGCGAGCACGGCGTCGCCTTCGAACAGCTTCGGCCACTCGTGCTTCATCATCGCGGCGCACGAGCCCGAGGGCACCACGATGGGCCAGGGCTCGGGGAAGATCCCCAGCTGGGACTGCGCGACGCGGCGGGCTTCGTCGAAGAAGCCGGCACTGTAGGCGGGCTGCCCGCAGCAGCTCTGGGCCTGCGGGAACACCACCTCGATGCCCGCCTCCTGCAGCAGGCAGATCGCATCCACTCCCGCCTGCGGCGCCATCAGGTCGACCACGCAGGTGGCATAGAAGTACACCGTGGAGGGGCGCGCGCTCATGGCATCACGCACGCCGGCGGCGCAGGACCATCGCCAGCAGGGCCGCGCCGACCACCGCGGCAGCGCCCGCGATCCAGACCGGCATCGACGCACCCACGGACAGCGCCGCGCCCTGGCCTTCGTGGCCCGGGATCATCCAGGGCAGCACGTAGGCCTGCAGGGTGGTGATGATGCCCACGAGGCAGGCCAGCAGCAGGCTGTGCTTGACGGTGAAGCGGAACAGGTCCGCCTCCTTGCCGACCAGGCCCACGGCCGCCGTGGCGACGGCGATCGATTGCGGCGAGATCATCTTGCCGGTGACGCCGCCGGTGGTGTTGGCCGCCACCAGCAGCGTGTCGGGCACGCCGATCTGCTGCGCGGTGGTGGCCTGCAGGTTGCAGAACAGCGCGTTGGCGGAGGTGTCCGAGCCGGTCAGGAACACGCCCAGCCAACCGAGGAGGGGAGAGAAGAAGGTGAACGCCACGCCGGTGCCGGCCAGCAGCAGGGCGAGCGTGGCCGAGAGGCCCGAGTAGTTGGCGATGAAGGCGAAGCCCAGCACCATGCCGATCGAGTAGATCGGGCGGGTGAGTTCCTTGAACGTGGCGCCGAATTCGCGCACGGCGTCCATCGGCCGCATGCGCAGCAGCACGAGGCTGATGATGGCCGCGATCAGGATCGCGGTGCCGGTGGCGGACAGCCAGTTGAACGAGTACGACGCGGCGTACGGGCTGGCGGCCTTCACGATGGGCGGCATCTTGACGGCGAGCTTGTCGAGGAAGGGCACCGGCGTGGTGATCACCGTCCAGGCGAGCATCCCGCCCTTGGCGAACAGCGCCTTGAAGGGCTTGAGCGACCAGACCGTCACGACCAGGGTCAGGATGGCGAAGGGTGACCACGCCTTCAGGATAGCACCCAGCGAATGCTTCCTCTCCGCCCTGGCCACGGTCTCCTGGCCCGCGAAGCGGAAGATGCGCCTGGGCTTCCAGAAGCGCAGGAAGACGGACAGCGAGATCAGGCTCACGAGGGCCGAGGTGATGTCCGGCAGTTCCGGGCCGATGTAGTTGGCGGTGAAGTACTGGGTAACCGCGAAGGACACGCCGCACACCAGGATGGCGGGATAGGTCTCGCGGATGCCGCGCCAGCCGTCCATCATGGCGATCACCCAGAAGGGCACGAGCATCGACAGCAGCGGCAGCTGCCGGCCGGCCATCTGCCCGATGTGGAACGGGTCGAGCCCGGTCACCTGGCCGGCCACGATGATCGGGATGCCCATCGCGCCGAAGGCGACCGGCGCGGTGTTGGTGATCAGGCACAGGCCCGCGGCGTACAGCGGGTTGAAGCCCAGGCCCACCAGCAGCGCCGCGGTGATCGCCACCGGTGCACCGAAGCCGGCCGCGCCTTCGAGGAAGGCGCCGAAGGAGAAGCCCACCAGCAGCATCTGCAGCCGCTGGTCCTCGGTGAGCGACACCACCGAGGCCCGGATGATGTCGAACTGGCCGGTCTTCACCGTCACCTTGTAGAGGAACACCGCCGTCACGATGATCCAGGCGATCGGCCACAGGCCGTAGAAGAAGCCGTAGCCGGCCGAGGCCAGCGCCATGTCGACGGGCATGCCGTAGGCGAGCACCGCCACGCCGAGCGACAGGGCGACCGTGATGGTGCCCGCGATGTGCCCCTTCATGCGCAGGATCGCCAGCGCCACGAAGAAGAAGATGATCGGGATGGCGGCGACGAGCGCGGACAACCAGAGGTTGCCGAACGGGTCGTAGATCTGCTGCCAGGGTTGCATGGCGAGGGTCTCCTCGAAGGGTTGGTAAGGGGGCTGGAGGTCAGCAGGCGGCGCCGGCGGCGTCGGGACGGCTGCACTCTTCCAGGAGGTAGGCGATGGAGCGGTAGCTGCGCCCGGTGCGGTCGGTGAGGCCGATCTCGCAGGTCCGGTTGCTGGAGACGCCCGAGCAGCATCCCTCGGGCAGTTGCGCCGGCACGTGGCGCAGTGCGTGGGCGTTGAGCTCTGGCAGCTTGAATCCGAGCTCGCCGCCGAAGCCGCAGCAGGTGACGCCGTTCGGCTCCACGACCTGCTCGGTGCAGGCGCGCAGCACCTTGCGCAGCTTCTCGTCGGAGCCGGAGCGGCGCGCGCTGCAGTTCACGTGCAGCGCCACCGGGGCCGCGCTGCGCCGGATGCGCAGCCGCGGCAGCAGCGCGTCGTGCGCGAACTCGTGGAAGTCCAGCACCTGCAGCCGGCCGGCGAGGTGCTTCTTCATGCGCAGCGCGCAGGCGCTGCCATCCATGACGACGGGGTGGAAGCCGCCCTGGCTATCGGCGGCCGCGTGCAGCAGCGCCTCGGCCAGGGTGTCCGCCATCGTGGCGGCCTCCTGCGCGCGGCCCTTGCTGGCCAGCATCTGGCCGCAGCACAGGGACTCGACGCCCCGCGGCAGGCGCACCGCGTAGCCGGCGCGCTCGAGCACGGTCGTGACCACCTCGTGCAGCGACGGCTGGCCCGGCGTGCCGTCGCCGAAGATGCGGCCGCCGCAGGTCGGGTAGTAGACGACCGGATCGCCCGCGTGCGGGCGCGGCGCGGCGACGCTGCGGCCGGGCCGCGGCATCTGCTGCTTCCATGCGCCGCCGGTCAGGCGCGCCA
>NZ_DASSVG010000698.1:0-2053 GCF_035706265.1 Ramlibacter sp.
GTGGAGAGCCTGCTGGCCTGAGCCGCCGCGATGCACGGCAATCCGCATAGTGTCCGGGTCGCACAACGCGATCCGGACACCAGGTCTTTGCAGGCGGGCTTTCTTCGTCGACTCAGGGCGCGGCGTTGCCCACCACCGGCAGCAGCACCGCGCTGCGGCCGTCGGTGCCGTGCTCGATGGTGATGGTCGCCTTGCGGTAGTCGCTCGGTTGGGCGAACAGGATGTTCGGCACGTAGCTCTGCGGGTTGCGGTCGTACAGCGGGAACAGCGTGGACTGGATCTGCACCATGATCCGGTGGCCCGGCTTGAAGACGTAGTTCACCGTGGGCAGGCGGAAGCTGTACTCCTGCACCTCGTTGGCCGGGATCGGCGAGGGCTCGGCGAAGCTCGTGCGGTAGCGGCCGCGGAAGATGTCCATCGACACCGGCAGCTCGTAGCCGCCCATGGTCGGGTCGTCCGGCACGGTGCCCGGATAGACGTCGATCAGCTTCACCACGAAATCGCCGTCGGTGCCGGTGGTGCGCGCGAACAGGTCGGCGATCGGCGCGCCCTGCACGGTCACCGGCGTGGTCAGCACCGGCGTGGTGTAGGACAGCACGTCCGGGCGCGTCTCGACGAAGCGCTGGTCGTGCACCAGCCAGGTACGCCAGCGGTCGTTCTCCTGCGGGATCGGCCGCGGCAGGTACGGCACCGGTTTGGCCGGGTCGGACACGTAGCTGTCGCTGCCGCCCGAAGGCTGCGCGAAGCCCAGGCCGAAGTCGCCCTGCAGGTAGAGCGGGGTGAGCTTCTGCGCGCTGGCCGGCTTCCAGTCGCTGAAGCGGTCCCAGCGCTGCTCGCTCGGGTTGTAGATCAACGCCTGCGGCAGCGCGTCAGGCATCGGCGTGCCGCGCAGGTAGTGGTTGAACCAGGGGATCATCACCTGCCGGCGGAACTGCGCGGTGGTGTTGCCGGGCCACTTCAACGGCCCGATCGCCCAGCCGTCGCGGTTGATCTGGCTGTGCCACCACGGGCCCATCACCAGGTGATTGTTGGCGCCGTGGCCGGCCTCGGTCAGCGCCTCCCAGGCGTGCACGGCGCCGTAGATGTCCTCCTGGTCCCACAGGCCCTGCAGCCACATCGTGGGCACGCTGGACGGGTGGGCGACCAGCAGCTTGTCCAGCGCCTGCAGTTGCCAGAACGCGTCGTACGCCGGGTGTGCGGCGAAGCGGTTCCACCACGGCAGCTGCCTGAAGCCGTGGGCCTCGGCCCAGGCGCCGGCCGAGCCGGCCTGGAGGAAGTTGGTGTAGTCGTCGTAGTTGTCGCGCGGCACGCTCTCGCCCGAGCCCTGCTTGGTCATCTGGCCGGTGAAGTAGTCCAGGTTCACCTGGCGCAGCGCGCCGTAGTGGTACCAGTCGTCGCCCATCCAGCCGTCGATCATCGGGCTCTCCGGCGCGGCGACCTTGAGCGCCGGATGCGGGTGGAGCAGGGCCATCGCCACGGTCCAGCCGTCGTAGGACGAGCCGATCATGCCGACGTTGCCGTTGGATTCGGTGATGTTCTTCACCAGCCAGTCGATGGTGTCCCAGGCATCGGTGGTGTCGTCGGTCCTGGTGGGGTTGAGCGGGCCCATCGGCGGGCGCGTCATGATGTATTTGCCCTCCGAGCCGTATTTGCCGCGGATGTCCTGCGCCACCAGGATCGTGCTGCCATCGGCCCAGTCCTTGTCGCCGGACCACACCGCGTCGGCCATCTTCGGACTGTTGCCGGGCATCATGCCGCTGGCGTCGTAGGGCGTGCGTTCGAGCAGTATCGGCAGGCCGTGCGCGCCCTCGGGGATCATGATCACCGTGTGCAGCTTCACGCCGTCGCGCATGGGGATCATCACCTCGCGCCGGACGTAGTCGAAGTTGCCCTCCGGCCGCTTCCATCTGGCCGGGATGTCCGAACCGGTCTGGATCATGTCCGGGGTGACCTTCGCGTCCTGCCGGCCGGTTGGTGTGCCGGCGAAGGCGGTGGCACAGGCGAGCAGGCCGAGCGCGACGATCGCCGAGGCCAGGGCGGTTTTCTTCATGGG
>NZ_DASSVG010000699.1:0-2495 GCF_035706265.1 Ramlibacter sp.
CGGCTCGTAGCTGACGATCCCGCGCAGGCCGCGCGTGTCCAGCGGCTCGCCTTCCAGCCGCTCGCCGTAGAAATCCTTGGTGCCGCCGCCGCGGATGCGCAGGGGCGTGCCCTGCGCGGCGGCGATGCGGATGCGGTCGGCGAGTTCGGCGAGTGCGGGCTCCATGGCCCGCAATGGTACGGGCTCGCGCCGGGCCGCCTTTCAGTCGCGGAAGAAATTGACCGGCAGCCCCGGCACGTCCACCTGCGCGGCGAACACGCAGCCCGAGTGCGGGAAGGCGGCGAGTTCCTCCGGGGGGCGCCCGTGGCGCGCCGTCGTGACATAGAGCGTGCGCCGGTCGGGGCCGCCGAAGCACGGCATCGTGGGACAGCGTGCCGGCAGCTCGAATTCCGCCACCACCTGGCCGGCAGGCGACAGGCGCACCACGCGCCCGCCCTCGAACAACGCCACCCAGTAGTGGCCTTCCGCGTCCACCGCGGCGCCATCGGGCCGGCCGCCGTAGCCGGGCTGCCCCGGCTGCCAGCCGGCCGGCTTGGGCGCGAACTGGTGGAACACGCGGTGGTGCCGCATCGCGTTGCCCCGCCCGTCCCAGTCCCAGGCGTGCACCGTGTGGTCCGCGGTGTCGGCCCAGTAGACCGTGCGCTGGTCCGGCGACCAGGCGAGGCCGTTGGAGTTCATGGTGTTGGTGACCTTCAGCTGCACCAGCGGCTGGCCGCGGTTGCCGTTGTCGGGGCGGCAGTCGATGCTGTAGAGATCGGCCTTGCGCGCGTCCTTGGGCTCGTAGTAGGTGCCGGCCCAGAAGCGCCCCAGGGGATCGGCCTTGCCGTCGTTGAAGCGCGTGTGCACGCCGTGGCGGAACTGCACCACCCGCTCCAGCGCGGCGCCCCAGCTGCGGGCACGGTAGATGCCGTCGCGCAGGCCCAGCACCAGGCCGCCGCGCTCCGCCGGCGCGATGCAGCCCGCCTCCTGCGGCAGCTCCCATTGTTCGCGCTGGCCGCTGGCCGGGTCCCAGCGGCGCACGCGGCGGGCGTGGATGTCGACCCAGTAGAGGCGGTTCTCGTCCGGGTGCCAGAACGGCGATTCGCCCAGCGCGTCCGGCTCGGGCACGGCGACGTCCCACTTCATGGCGCACGCTCCGCTTCGATGGCCATCTGCGCCACCATGGTCTCGCCCGGCTGCAGCACGCGCAGGCCGAGGTCCTGCGCCGGTGCGCCCTGGGCGTACAGGTGCACCGCGTTGGCGACGTGGCTCACCGGCTCGACCGCGATCGCATCGCGCGCCGGCGTGGTGAAGACCACCAGCCGCTCCAGCCCCGAGCGCACGGTGACCTGCAGGCGCGCGTCACGCAGCCGCGCGATGCCGTTCCAGCCGTCGTAGCAGTCGTCCACGTCGAGCGCCCCGCAGTCGGCGTCGAGGCCGGTGGCAGCCTGGCGCACCGTGGGCAGCTTGTCGGGGCCCGGCTGCCAGCGGCCGGCCGCTTCGAAGGCGATGCGGCTACCGGCCCGCTTGACGAGCCACGGATGCCAGCCGAGGCTGGCGGGCGCCGGCCGGTCCGACTGGTTGGTCAGGGCCAGCGTCAGCTCCAGCCCGGTCGGCGCCAGCCTCAGGGTGTGCGAGCAGTCGAAGGCGAAGGGCCAGGAGGCGTCCGGCCGGTGTTCGCAGGAGAGCATGGCGGAGGCCGCGTCCGCCTCCAGCACCGTCCAGGGCCGCTGCCAGCCGACGCCATGGATCGCGTGCGGTGCGTCGCCGTCGTTGCGCACCAGTGGATGCTGCGTGCCCTGCCACACCAGGCTGGCGTGGCCGATGCGGTTGGAAAAGGGAACCAGCGGATAAGCACCCGCATCCCGCGCCGAAGCAAGCTGCGCCGCGGGCATGGAGCGCAGCACGGGCTCCTCGTCCAGCCACAGGCCGGCGATGCAGCCGCCGAGTTCAGGCATCACTTCGCAGCGCAGCCGTCCGGCACGCAGTTCGAGCATGGCGCTTGTCTCCTTGCGGGCCATTGTGCCTGCGCTCGGCAGAAAAAAAAGCGGCCCGCCGAAGCGGGCCGAACATCCAAAGGAGACTCCTGTGAACCGGGATCAGCGCATGTAGGCGGTTTCGCCGTGGCTGCTGATGTCCAGGCCTTCGCGTTCCTCTTCCTCGCTGACCCGCAGGCCGACCAGCAGGTCGACGATCTTGTAGGCGATGAAGGAGACGACGCCGGACCAGACCACGGTGAGCAGCACGCTCTTGAACTGGATCCACACCTGGCCGGCGATGCTGAAGGTGTCGGGCGTGGCGCCGCCGGTGCCGCCCAGGCCCTGGGCCGCGAACACGCCGGTCAGCAGCGCGCCGACGATGCCGCCCACGCCGTGGACGCCGAACACGTCGAACGCGTCGTCCGCACCCAGCATGCGCTTCAGGCCGCTGACGCCCCACAGGCACACCACGCCGGCGATCAGGCCGAGCACGATGGAACCCATCGGGCCGACGAAGCCGGCGGCGGGCGTGACGGC
>NZ_DASSVG010000700.1:0-10289 GCF_035706265.1 Ramlibacter sp.
GCGCCTGCATGATGTGGCAGTTGGCGCACACCCGCGGCTCGGCGCTCAGGTAGGAATGGCCTTGGGCGTAGACGAAGGCATAGCCCCCGATTCCCAGCACCACGCCCGCCAGGACGGCCAGGACCACCAGCCAGGGCGTGCCGCCCCCCATGCCGCGTCGCGGCGCTGCTCGTGCCGTGTTCACATGCGCTCCCGTGTTCTCTGTTCTTGATAGGCGGGCGGCGCCGGGCCGACTTGATGGCCATCAAGATTGAACACCCCCTCTCCGTCATTCCCGCGGAGGCGGGAATCCAGTGCTTCCGAATTCAGCTGCGCGCGATCGATGCGCGCGACACAGTCCATCGCGCCATCTGTGCCGCGCTGCGTTCGTTGCCCTCGGCCCGGCACAGGACGGATTTGTCCGCCTCCTCCATGTCCTCCGGCGCGGATGGGAACCGTTGGCCGTGATGGCGCCGCGCCCGCGCCTCCCCCTTTACTTCCGGAGGCGGACAAACCCGTCCTGCGCCTGCAGCGTGGGAGCGAGGGGCGATCGGTTCCTCCACGAGCCGTGACGCAGCGCTGCGCCGTGCGTACGACGGGCCCGGGTTGCCGGGGCCCGTTCATCGCGCGATGCAGGCCCGGAGGGGGTTTGTCCGTCTCCGGAAGTAAAGGAGGAGGCACTGGCTTCAGCCAGTGCCGGGGGACATGGAGTGAGGCGGACAAACCCCCTCCGGGTCGGCCAGACCAACGACCCCGCTGCCCCACCGGCCTGAACGACAGGCGAAAAAAAGCCCGCGAGGCTTGCGCCAAGCGGGCTGGAACGGGGCTGGAGGGCCCCGAGGAGACAATCAGTGCGCCATCGAGGGATGGTCGGTGTGCGAAGCCTTGTAGACGCTGTCGTCCGCTGCGCCGGTCACTTCCAGGGCGGCCGCGGCGCCCTTGCCGACGCGCGAGAGGGCGTGGTCCACCAGCAGGTAGCTGCCGGGGTACTGGACCTTGAACTCCACGATCGTCGCGCCGCCGGGGGCCACCAGCGTGGTCTGCACGTTTTCCTTGACGGTGTTGGTGGCGCCTTCGCTGTACACGCGGTCGAAGATCTCGCCGATCAGGTGCAGCGAGGAGACCTTGTTCGGGCCGCCGACGCCGAAGTACACCCGCACCGTCTCGCCGGCCTTCGCCGTCATCTTGTATTCCTTCGTCAGCGCGCCGACCGCGCCGTTGAAGGTGAAGTAGGTGGGCAGCTCGTCGGAGGCGCGCTGGTCGCTGAACTCCTGGTGGCCCTTGGCGCCGGCGGCGTGGGTGGTGTACACGTCGCCCTGCATCACGTAGTACTCGCGGTCCACCTTGGGCAGGCCTTGCGGCGGCTCGACCAGGATCAGGCCGTACATGCCGGCGGAGATGTGGTGCGCCACCGAGGGCGTGGCGCAGTGGTAGACGTACAGGCCGGGGTTGAGCGCCTTGAACGTGATCGTCTTCGACTGGCCGGGCGCGACCTGCGTGTGCGCGCCGCCGCCCATGCCGCCGGTGACGGCGTGCAGGTCGATCGAGTGGATCGCCTTGCTGTTGGCGGCGTTGGACAGTTGCAGTTCCACCGTGTCGCCCTGCTTCACGCGCAGCATGGGGCCGGGCACCTTGCGGCCGAAGGTCCAGTAGGTGAAGGTGGTGCCGTCATCGAGCTTGCCTTCGAGTTCCACCGTCTCGATGCTGTACTTCACCAGCTGCGGCGCGCGCTTGCCGATCGCCTGCGGCACGGCGGCCGGGTCCCTGGCCACGCTCACCGCACCGGCGGCAGCGGGCGCCAGCGGCGCGGGCGCGGCGGCGGCGGCGGCGCCGAGCACCGCGGTGGGCTTGGCGGCGGGAGCGCTGGCGGCGGACGCGCTGCCCGTCACTTCGAGCACGCCTTCCATGCCGATCTGCCGGTGGCCGGGGACGGAGCAGTAGTAGCTGAACTTGCCCGGTTGCGTGACCTGGAAGCTCACCTTCACGGCGCCGGTCGCGGCGCTGAACTTCTTGGAGGCGACGTCCAGCTCCGGGATCACGATGTCGTGCTCGGCGCCTTCGCCGCTGGAGATGGTGATCTCCACCGTGTCGCCGACGTTCGCGCGCAGCACCGGGTTCACCTTGCCCTGCGCGTCGAGGTACACCATCTTGCCTTCGGCCATGCCGGTCTTCAGGACGATGCGCTGCGTGGCCTGCTTCGCGGCGGCGGCCGGGGCCGTGGCGGCAACGGCGCGCTCGGAGGTCAGCGCGGTGGCGCCGATGGAACCGATGAAGGGCGAGGCCGCGAGCACCACGGCGGCGGCGATGGGGAGGGGGGCGAAGATGCGGGACGACATCTGAAATACCTTGCCTTTTGTTCGCGGGTGGGGCCCCCGCGGGACCAACAGCCTCGTGAGCCGTTGATGTGAATTTAGGGTTTTCCCGGATGTCGTGATTTGATGCAGCGCAATCGAAGGTGCATTCGCAATACACCTTCAGAGTCCGCCCCCCAGACGAAAAAAAGCCCGCAGGGCGAACCGTGCGGACTCCAAGGGCAGGAAAGGGTTGCGGTGCCGGCGCGTCAGCCCGGTTGGCCGTCCAGGCGCGGGCGCGTGAGCACGTTCCAGTAGCAGACGAAGTACATGGCGAAGCCGGCGGTCCACAGCGCGGCGGAGCACAGCACGGCCTGCATCATGTGCGACGGTGCCACCAGCGGCACGATCACGCGCGCGAAGGCCGCCAGCGCGACCAGCACATAGCAGGTCACGTCGCGCCAATCGGCGCGCAGCGGCCGCGCCGTGTGGCCGCGTGCGGTGCGCGTGATCATGCCGATCACCAGCCCGCCGATGGCGCCCACGGTGAGCGCGTGCACCGCCGCCGACGAAGCCACCCAGCCGGCCGCATGGAACCCGCGCAGCGCGAGGTGCACCGGGATCCAGGCATACGCCAGGTGCAGCACCCACACCAGCGGCGTGCGCAGCGTCACCCACGGCTGCCACAGGATCCAGCGCGCGAAGTGTGCCACCGCCGCTACGGCGGCGATGGTGCCCACCAGCCACATCGGTGCACCCAGCGCATCGGCGGCCAGCAGCGCCAGCACGGAGCCCAGCGCCACCGGCTCCAGCTTCGGGTGGCGGCGCGAGGCCGCGCCGGGCACGCCGTTGATGGTGAACATCGGGATCACGCGGCCGCCCATCACGCAGAGGATGAACAGCACCACGTCCAGCCCCACCTGGATGCCGGCCCAGGCGGGCAGGGCGATCGCGCCGAGCTGGTTCAGGTGCACCGTGAGCGTGGCCGCGGCCATCAGCAGCAGCAGGCCGACGAAGAAGTAGTTGCGCTTGTTGCGGGCCTGCACGAAGGGGATGGCCAGCGCGATCGCGGCCGCCAGCCGGAAGGCGGTGTTGGCCGCCGCGGCGAGCCACCCGTAAGGCGTGAGCACCAGCACGCGGCCCGCGAGCCACAGCAGCGCCAGCGCCGCCAGCTTGCCGCCGGTGGGCGTCGGCCGGCCGGTCCAGTTGCGCCCCGCGGTGAAGAGGAAGCCCACGATCACCGCCAGCGCGAAGCCGAACAGCATCTCGTGCGCATGCCACAGCGCGCCGGGCAAATAGGGGGCGGCGAGGTGGCCGGTGAACTGCAGGGCCCAGAGGCCGATGGAGACGGCCGCGAAGGCGCTGGCCAGCAGGTAGAAGGGCCGGAAGCCCAGTTGCCAGAGTGCGAAGCCGGCCGGCGCGGTGCGCGCGGGGGTTCGGTCGATGCGGGGGAGGCTGCTCATGGTCATGGTCGGGTGCTGGTGACGCGGCGCGGCCCGTGCCGCTGCCGCCAGGCCAGCGCGGCGCCCACCGCGGTGGCGGCGAACAGGGCGATGGCCAGTGCGTTGAAGAGCGCGCCCTGCGCGCGCAGCTGGAAATTGAAGCTGCCGGCGGCCAGCCGCTCGATCAGCGACAGGTGCAGGGCCGCGAGCGGCAGGTAGAAGAAGTTGCCCCACTGGAGCTTCACGCGCGTGACGGCAGGCAGGATCACCGGGGCGTGGCCCATGATCATGCTGACGATGAAGCCCAGCCCCAGCGCATGCAGCGCGATGTCGCGCGCGCCCAGGCCGAGCGCCGTGCAGGCCCAGGCCACGCCGGCGATCGCCAGCCACACGTAGCCGCTCAGGAGGCAGACGGCCATGTAGCGCGAAAGCCCCTCGGCGCGCACGGTGCGGCGCGCGATGTCGAAGGCGAGCAGCCAGCCCGAGAGGGCGCACAGCGCCGCGCCGAACAGCACGCCGCCGGCGCGCGGCGCCAGCGCCGAGAGGGCGGCGCCCCAGGCAAGCAACGCGAGCACGAGGTGCAGGGCCAATTGCGCGCCGGGGCGGCGGCGCATCAGGCGCGTCATCTCGAGACGCTCCGCCGCGATGGTGACCACCAGGAAGGCGAACCACCAGGGCAGGACGGCGGTGCTGCTGGCGCCCAGGGCCAGCAGTACGTTGCCGGTGAACCAGGCCACGGCGCTCGCGAGCAGCAGCGCCGTGTGGGCCGCCGGCTGCTTGCGCAGCAGCAGCACGTTGACGGTCACGAACACGCCCGAGCCGAGCACGAAGAGCAGGGCGGCCAGCTGCGGCGCATCGGCCAGCAGGGCGAGTGCCGCGAGGCCGGAGGAAAGCGGGGCGAGCCAGGCGCCCGCGTGCTTGAAGGCGACGGCGCGCTCGATCGAGATCACCGTGCCCATGAAGCCGCACATCATGAGCGCGGCGTGCGACAGCGCGGCACGGGTGAGCCAGGGCGCGTCGGCGGCCACCGGCAGGGCGATGCCCACGCGCAGCAGCCCGCCGGCGATGCCGGCCAGCAGCGACGCGGCCACGCAGGCGACCAGCGCGCCGCCGAGGGCGACGCGCGGGTTCACCAGCCCATGAAGCCGCGGGCTTTCTCGCTCATGCGCTCCGGCGTCCATGGCGGCTCCCAGACCAGCTCCACGTGGATCAGCATGTCGGGCGGCAGGTCCCGATCGAGCTGGGTTTCGATGTCTTCGATGATGATGTCCGTGACGGGGCAGGCGGCCGACGTCATGGTCACGTTCAGGTCGATGCGGTTGTCCTTGACGACGACGCCGTACACGAGGCCGACGTCGACGATGTTCATCGCCACTTCCGGGTCCACGACCCGTTCGAGCGCGGCGACGAGGGTGGGCAGCAGCTCCTGCGGCCCGTCGTAGAGGAAGCGGTTCTCGTCGGTCATGGTGCGGTGGGCGCGCGGCGCGCCTTGCGGACTGCGGCGTCCCGGTCCACGAACAGCACCTGCGCGAGCTTGTGCCGGTTGTTGACCAGGTCCGCCAGGGTATAGCGATCCAGCACTTCGTAGAAGGCCTCGATGGCCTCGCCGAGGATACCGCGCAGGCGGCAGTCGGGGGCGATGGCGCAGTCGCCGTCGGTTTGCCCGAAGCATTCGGCGAGCTGGTTCATGCCTTCGGTCTCGCGCACCACGCTGCCGACGACCATCGCCTCGGGCGGCATGCCCAGCTCCAGCCCGCCGCCCTTGCCGCGCACGTTGCTCAGCCAGCCCTGCTTGCCCAGGAAGTGGACCACCTTGACGAGGTGGTTCTCCGAGACCTGGAAGGCGTTGGCGATCTGCGCGATGGTGGCGCGGTCCTTGGGCTGGGCGGCCAGGAAGATCAGCACGCGCAGGCTGTAGTCGGTGAAGGTGGTGAGTCTCATGGGGGCTCCCTGAAGGCAAAGGCCGGCTTGCGCCGGCCTTTGCTGCTTGCTTACCGCGTCGCGGTGGCGATTTCGCCGGTCGGTACTGCTTGCGGCGAGGTGCCGCGCCGCAGCAGCCGGAAGGCGTAGACCGCGAGGAACACGCCGCCGATGGCGAACACGATGTCACCCGGCACGCGCAGCCAGACCAGGGTTTCCATCACGCTGGAGTGGATGATCTCCGGCGAGCGGGCGTACCACAGGCCCTTGGTGACGCTGGCCCAGGCCTGGTAGATGCCGGCCGGCAGCAGGGACAGGAAGACCATCATCCCGAGGCCGATGTTCAGCGTCCAGAAGGTGGGCTTGAGCAGGCTGTCCGCATGCAGGTTGCGGGCGTACAGGTTGCGCAGGCAGAACAGCATCAGGCCGATGCCCAGCATGCCGTAGACACCGAACAGGGCGGCGTGGCCGTGGGCAGCCGTCATGTTCAGGCCTTGCACGTAGTACAGCGAGGCGGGCGGGTTGATCGCGAAGCCCAGCAGGCCGGCGCCGACGGTGTTCCAGAAGCCCACGGCGACGAAGAACAGCACGGGCCACTTGTAGGCGGCAAGCCAGGGGGTCGCCTGCGAACGCTTCCAGTTCTGCAGCGCTTCCAGGCCGATCAGCGTCAGCGGCACGACTTCCAGCGCGGAGAACACGGCGCCGGCAGCGATCACGGACACCGGCGTGCCGGTCCAGTACAGGTGGTGCAGCGTGCCCAGGATGCCGCCGAACAGGAACACGATGGTCTCGGCGATGATGGCGCGGTTGGCGCTCGCGGCGCGCACCAGGCCCAGCTTGGTGAAGATCAGCGCGATGACGGCGGTGGCGAACACCTCGAAGAAGCCTTCCACCCACAGGTGGACCAGCCACCAGCGCCAGTATTCGACCATCGAGTAGTGCGTGTGCTGGCCCCAGGCGAGCGAGCTGGCGTAGAAGCCGCCGATGCAGACGGCCGACAGGAACACCATGGCGATCAGGCCGCGGCTCTCCGAAGGCTTGGTCAGCGCGGGCCACAGGGCGCGGCCGAGCAGCAGGGCCCAGAACAGCAGGCCGATGAACAGCAGGATCTGCCAGACGCGGCCCATGCTGGTGAATTCCAGGCCCTGGTTGCCGATCCAGAAGGAGAAGTCGACGCCCTGGTGCTGCAGGTTGCCCAGCCAGCCGGTGGCGTTGGAGCCGACCACGATGAAGAGCAGCGCGTAGAACAGGACGTCCACGCCCAGCTTCTGGAACCTGGGTTCCTTGCCGCCCAGCAGGGGGGCGATGAACAGGCCGGTGGCGAGCCAGGCGGTGGCGATCCAGAACACGCCCAGCTGGGTGTGCATGGTGCGGCTGGTCACGTAGGGCAGGATGTCGCCGATCGGCAGGCCGAAGAAGGACTGGCCTTCGACCGCGTAGTGGGCGGTGATGGCACCGAGGCCGATCTGCGCCAGGAACAGGCCCACGACCACGAAGAAGTACTTGCGGGTGGCCTTCATCGACGGCGTGGCGGTCAGGCCCAGCAGCGGGTCGGCCTTGGGCGGCGTGGATTCCTCCTCGTGGCGGCCGGCGCCGTGCAGCCACAGCATGGCGGCGATGCCGGCGAGCAGCAGGATGATGGAGGCCATCGACCACATCGCCGAGGCGGTGGTCATGGTGTTGCCCACCAGCGGCTCGTGCGGCCAGTTGCTGGTGTAGGAGACGCCGGTCTCGTTCGGGCGGTCGGCGGCGGCGGCCCAGGAGCTCCAGAAGAAGAAGGCGGTCAGGGCCTGGCGGTCGGCGGCCTCGGGGATCTCGCCGCTGCGCATGGCGTACTGCTCGCGCAGCTTGTCCAGCGACGCGGCGTCGCCGAACAGGGCGTCGTAGTGGCCCGCGACTTCGCGGATGGCCTGCGCGCGCGCCGGCGACACGGTGACCGTGCCGGTCGCCTTGTCGTAGGTGTTGGTGCGCATCTCCTCCTTCACGGCGGCGTCGATGGCGCCGCGCTCGGAGGCCTTCAGCGCGGAGGCGTCGTTGGTGATCGCCTTGATGCGCAGGGACTGCAGGGTGGTCGCTTCGCGGTGCAGCCAGTCGGCCGACCAGTCGGGCGCGACGTAGGCGCCGTGGCCCCAGACGGAGCCTTGCTGCTGGCCGCCGGAGGCGAGCCAGACCTGCTGGCCCTTCTGGATCTGTTCACCGGTGAACAGGACCTGGCCGTCGGTGCTGACGACCTTCTGCGGGATGGGCGGCGCCGATTGGTAGATCTGCCAGCCCAGGTACGACAGGTAGCCGAAGGACAGCACGAAGATCAGTGCCAGCCAGCGCCACAGGGTATTGCTGCGTGTCATGGTGTTCTCGTTCCTCTGCAAGGTCGCCTTTGCTCAGCCGCCGCAGCCCCCGCCGCAGCAGCTGCTGCCGCCGTCGTAGGCGCTGCCCGCCTTGATGCGCTTGATCGCGACGCGCCAGGTCTGCGGGCCTTCCTCCAGGTAGGTCCACTCGAACTGGCCGGGAACGAAGTTCTCGAACTGGAAGTACAGCGGGCGCGGGTCGTGGTTGTTCACCAGCTCCATCGCCTGGCCGGTGGCCAGCTCGCCGAAGGTGGCGAAGATCGTCGCGTGGCGAACGTGCGGCGGGATCGACTGGGCGTCGATGCGGACTGCGGTCTGGGTCATCGTGGCTCCTTGCCTCATAAGGTGCATTTGGGATGCACCTAATATCGCGGAAGGGCCGCCGGGGCCATTTGATCTGGGTCAAAGGTCCATTTCAAATGCACCTTTCACCGCCACCGCCGCAACGCCACGCGGTCGTCCCCGCGCGGGCGGGGCGCCGGGCCCTGGGTCCCCGCGTGCGGGGAGCCAACGTTCAGGGGCGCGCCTGGCCGCCGCTCGCCAGCACCGCCGCCTGCACCCGCGAGCTCACGCCGAGCTTGCGCAGGATGTGCTGCACGTGAATCTTCACGGTGGTCTCTGCGATCTGCAGCGTGCGGGCGATCTCCTTGTTGCTCGCGCCGCGGGCGATCTCCTGCAGCACCTCGTGCTCGCGCGGGGAGAGCTGCGCCGCGCCGTCCGGGTGGGGCGTCGGCTCCGGGGCCCCCAGGGTCAGCGCCTGGCCGCCGTGCGCCTGCAGGGCGGCCACCAGCCGCGTCATCAGCTCGGGGCTGATCACCGGCTCGCCGCGCATCACGCGCTGGATCGCGTGGACCAAGACGTCGCCCTCGATGGTCTTGAGCAGGTAGCCGTTCGCCCCCGCGCGCAGCGCGGCCTGCAGGTCCTGTTCGTCCTCGCTCACCGTCAGCAGCACGATCTTCGCCAGCGGCGCAGCCTCGCGCAGTTCGGCGATGGCCTGGATGCCGGTGGCGCCGGGCAGGTGGTTGTCCAGCAGCACCAGGTCCGGCTGCAGGGCGCGGGCGCGCCGCACCGCCTCGACGCCGTCGGCCGCTTCGCCCACCACTTCCACACCGGGGTCGGCCGCCAGCAGGGCCACCAGGCCGCGGCGGAACAGGGTGTGGTCGTCGACCACGAGCAGGCGGACCGGGGCGGGCATTGTCATTCTCCTTGGGCGGCCAGCGCTGGCGCAGCCGGTGCCGGGGCAGGGTCCGTGGCAGATGCCGCGAGCGCGGCCGCCGGGCCGCCGGCCGGGGTGGCCCCCGGCCCGCTGGCAGGCAGTTCCAGGGTCACCGTGCAACCCGCGCCCGGGGCCGAGCGCACCTGCACCCGCGCGCCGATGCGCACCGCCCGCTCCTGCATGATGCGCAGGCCCACCTGGGTGGCGTCGGCGCCGGCACGCGCGGCGTCGAAGCCGGCGCCGTCGTCGTGCACCTCGAAGCGCCAGTGCGGCGCCGGCTGCACCCGCAGTTCGACCTGGCTCGCATGGGCGTGCTTGCGCACGTTGGACAGCGCCTCCTGCAGGATGTGCAGCACCTGCACCTGCACGTCGGGCGCGAGCGGCACGCCGTGGCCTTCCATGACGAGGCGCGCGGGCAGCCCGGTCTGGTGCTCGAACTTCTGCAGCGTGGTGCGCAGGGCCGGCTCGATGTCCTCGGCCTGGGTGCGGGTGCGGAAGTGCAGCAGCAGCTCGCGCACGTCGGCGTAGCAGTCGCGCACGCCGGTCTCCAGTTCCGCGATGCCGCGTTCGACGGCGGCGTGGTCGCCGCGCTGCTGCGCCTGCCGCGCCAGGCCGACCTGGATCTTCATGAACAGCAGGGACTGGGCGATCGAATCGTGCAGCTCGCGCGCGAGCAGGCCGCGCTCCTCGGCCACCGCGGCCTCGCGTTCGAGGGCGGCGGCGCGCTGGCTCTCCAGCGCGCTCGCGAGGTGGCTGGCGAGCGCATCGAGCAGGTCGCGGTCCTCGCCCGAGAGCGCCAGCTTGCGGCGGTAGAACAGGTTCACCTCGCCGAGCAGGCGCTCGTGGATGCGCACCGGCACCGACACCACGGTGGCGAAGCCGGCGCGGGCGCAGTGGCCCAGCGTGGGGCGGGTCGCGTCGGCGATCGGGATCACGCGCGTCTGCGACTGCGCCGTCACCTCGCCGCAGTGGCAGGCGCCCGATTCGATGCAGGCGCCGGCTGCGGCGATGTCGTCGGGCAGGAACTCGTGCGCCACCAGCAGGAAGCGCCGCGGCTCCTGCCCGCACAGGCGCACCGCCGACGCATCGGCGG
>NZ_DASSVG010000701.1:0-24155 GCF_035706265.1 Ramlibacter sp.
GCAGGGCCGCACCATGATCGTGATCGACCACGACATGGACGCCCTGTTCGAGCTCGCCGGGCGCATCACCATGCTGCAGGAAGGCCGGCTGCTGGTGGAAGGCACGCCGCAGGAGATCAAGGACAACCCGCTGGTCCAGGAAGCCTACCTGGGCGGCATCCAGGAGCCGCTGCAGCATGAGCCTGCTTGAAGTCCGGGGCCTCAACAGCTACTACGGCGATTCGCACATCCTGTTCGACGTCGGCATGCGCGTGGAGCGCAACGAGGTCGTGGCGCTGCTCGGGCGCAACGGCGCCGGCAAGAGCACCACGCTCAAGAGCCTGATGGGCGTGGTCACGCCGCGCACGGGCTCGGTGGTGCTCGATGGCGTGGAGCTGGCCGGCCGCAAGAGCCACGTCATCGCCCGCGCCGGCATGCAGCTGGTGCACGAGGAGCGCCGCATCTTCCCCAGCCTGAGCGTGGAGGAGAACCTGGTGCTCGCCGGCCTCACCGCGCCCGATCCGTGGCCGCCCGGACGCGTCTACGAGATGTTCCCGCGCCTGAAGGAGCGCCGCACCAACCGCGGCGGCGAGCTGTCCGGCGGCGAGCAGCAGATGCTGGCGATCGGCCGCGCGCTGGTGCGCCAGCCCAAGATCGTGCTGCTGGACGAACCCTTCGAGGGCCTGGCGCCGGTGATCGTGCGCTACCTGGCGCAGGCCTGCCGCGAGCTCGCTGCGGCCGGCCAGACGCTGGTGCTGGTGGAACAGAACCTGGCCGCCGCACTGAACCTGGCCGATCGCGTCTACATCCTGAACAACGGCCACGTCGTGCACGAGGGGTCGGCGCAGGAGATCCTCGCCAGCCCCGGCATCGTCAAGCGGCACCTGGGGGTCTGACCCCCGGCGGCACGGCCTCAGGAGACGGCACGTTCCTCGTTGCCCGCCGGCTGGGCTGCCGGCCCAGCGCCGCTCGCCGGCCGCGGCCGCGGCTTGCCGGGCGCCGGCAGCCAGAGCGTGAACGCGGAGCCGCGGCCGGATTCGCTCTCCACCGTCAGGTCGCCTCCCATCAGGCGCGCGATGCGGCGGCTGATCGCCAGGCCGAGCCCCGTTCCCTGCTGCGCGTGCGGGTCGAGCCGCGTGTACTCCTGGAAGATCAGCTCGCGCTTGTCCTCCGGGATGCCGGGGCCCGTGTCGACGACGCTCAGCGCGACCCAGTTGCCGGTCGGCTCGCCGCCGCGCGAGGGCACCGAGGCCTGCACCGTCGCGCGGCAGCGCGGCGCGTACTTGATCGCGTTGGAGACGAGATTGGCGAGCACCTGGCGCACCCGCACCGGGTCCGCGCAGGCCCGCACGCCGTCCGGCACCCGCAGTTCGATCTCCAGGCCGGCGGCACCGGCCTGGGCCTGGAACATCTCGACGGTCTCGCGCGCGGCCTCGGCCAATTCCACTTCCACCCGCTCCAGGTCCACCTGGCCGGCCTCGGTGCGTTCCAGTTCCAGCAGGTCGTCGATCAGCCGCAGCGAAGTGCGGATGCCGCGCCGGATCCGGCGCACGGCCTCGCGCTGCCGCTCCTCCAGCGCGCCGTAGGCCCGCCCGTCCTCCAGCAGCGAGGCGCTCATGTCGGCGGCGCCCAGGGGGCTGCGCAGGTCGTGGCTGAAGCCGCGCATCAGGCGCGAGCGGCTCTCGGTCACCTGTTCCAGTTCGGCCCGGCGCCGCTCGGCCTCCTCGCGCGCTTCGCGCTCGCCCGCCAGCAGCCGCTCGCGTTCGGCCTCGTGCTGCTTGCGCTCGGAGATGTCGGTGAGGGTGCCGAACCACTGGACGATCCGGCCGTCGCCGCCCCGCAGCGGCGCCGCCTTGCCGATGAACCAGCGGTAGATCCCGTCCGCGCCCCGGAACCGGTACTCGATGGTGTAGGCCTCGCCGGTCTCCACCGAGCGCGTCCATTGCTGCCGGGTGCGCTCGCGGTCGTCGGGATGCAGGAAACGCAGCCAGCCCTCGCCGTCCGTCTGGCCGGGCGCAGTGCCGGTGTACTCGTACCAGCTGCGGCTGAAGAAGTTGTGGAAGCCGTTCGCGTCGGCCACCCAGATGTGCTGCGGGATCATGTCGGCCAGCAGGCGGTAGCGCGCCTCGCTGCGCTGCAGTTCCTCCTGCGCCTTGCGGCGCGCGCTCACGTCGCGGAAGTACACCGACACGCCGCTGGCGGCCGGGAAGGCACGCACTTCCAGCCAGCTCCCCAGCGCGGGGTAGTACTCCTCGAAGGACACGGTCTCGCGCCGCTCGCGCACCCGTTCGTATTCGCGCTGGAAGGTGGTGCCCATGGCGGCCGGGAACTCCGCCCACATGTCGCGCCCGAGCAGCTCGGTGCGGCTTCGCTGCAGCAGCCGCTCCGCGTGCTTGTTCACGTAGGTGAAGCGCCATTCGGCGTCGACGGCGAAGAAGGCGTCCGTGATGCTCTCCAGCACCGTGGCGACCGCGCGCTCGCTGTCCTTGCGCTCGGTGACGTCGATCAGGACGCCGAAGACCCGCGTCGGCTTGCCCGTCCGCTCGTCGAGCAGGGCTTCGCCGCGGCACTCGAACCAGCGCCAGCCGTCGTCGGTCGTGTGGGCGCGGAACTCCACCGAGAACTCCTGCCCCGGCGGTGTCGAGGGCTCGAGCGCCTGGCGGGCCAGTTCGCGGTCCGCCGGGTGGACGCGATCGAAGAAGAAGGTTCGGCTGGCATTGAACGCGGCGACCGGCCAGCCGGTCAACTGCTCGACCTCGGGCGTCCACACGGTCCTGCCGCTCGCCAGGTCGCTGGTCCACGCCGCCATGCGGCCCCCGTGCATCGCCAGCCGCAGGGCCTCGCGGCTTTCGCGCAGCACGGCTTCGGAGCGTACGACCTGCTGCGCCTCCGCGAGCTGGCGGTGCAGCTTGGCCAGTTCGACCAGCAGCATCACCAGCACGACGCACGAGGACGCAAGGGCATAGACGCGGCCGGCGTAGAAGCCGAGGTCGTAGCGGCCCGTGTTGAAGATCGACACCAGCCCGATCTCGAAGAACACGGCGCAGAGCATCACCACCAGCCACAGGTCCAGCACCGAACGGATGCCGCGGCCCCACAGCAGGAGCGCGGCACTCGCGGCCAGCACCCACTGGCCATAGCGGCCGAGGTTGAAGGCCGACGAGTAGTGGTTGTCCACCAGCATGGGCGGCAACCAGCCGCCGCCCACGGTGGCGAGCAGGGTGAATCCCAGGGCCAGCAGGGCGACCGCACCGAACATGGCCGCGATGGCATTGCGCATCGAGGACACGGCGGGGACACGCTCGCGCAGGAACACGTTGGCGATCACTGCGCAGGGCAGGCCGATGTGCCAGAAGACGTGCAGGTAGCCCGTGGTCTGCGGCCCCGCGCCGAGCAGGCCGCCGGCAGAGAACACGCCGGGAAAGGTCATCATGTGGACCGATGCCATGGTGGCGGAGTACAGGTAGCCGCCCACCAGGACCAGGGGCTCGACGCGCCGGCTCAGCCGCGCCTGCCCCAGCAGCAAGCCCGCCGTGATCAGGTCGTTGATGATCAGGCCCGACTGCGCCAGCGGGATGAACCAGGACGCCGGCGCCAGCTGCTCCTTCGCGAGCGGCACGAGCGCCAGGAAGATCGCGGTGGCGACCACCAGCACGATCAGCGCGGCGCGGCGCGAGCCGGCATCGGGCGCACGGTCCCAGATGGCGAGCGCGGCCGGCGGCTGCGGCGGAGCCGCGACCCCGCCGCGCGCTTCGGCTTCGAGCAAGGAGAAGAACGGCATTTTCCTGGGCGGCGTGCGCGCGCCGGGTCGGAAGGTACCGCGACGGCCGCTGCGCCCACTCTGCGCGGCTTGTGCCCCGCCCCGTGTAGGACGATCCCGAAGCCGCGCTCCTGACCTGGCGCAAGCTGCCGCACAATGACCGCCATGAGCAACCCCCTCCTCGACTTCAACGATCTCCCCCTGTGGGACCAGGTGCGGCCGGAGCACGTGGCGCCCGCCGTCGACACCCTGCTGGCCCAGGCGGACCAGGCGCTGGCGCAGGTGACCGCGCCGGATTTCCCGGCGGACTGGAACGGGATGGCGCGCGTGCTCGACGTGGCGACCGAACGCCTGAGCCGGGCGTGGGGCGTGGTGGGACACCTCAACGCGGTGGCCGACACCCCCGAGCTGCGCGCCGCCTACAACGAGGCCCTGCCGCGCGTGACCGAGTTCTGGACCCGGCTCGGCTCCGACGAGAAGCTGTACGCGAAGTACAAGGCCATCGATGCCGCGAAGCTCACGCCGGAGCAGCAGCAGGCGCTGAAGAACGCGATCCGCAATTTCGTGCTCTCCGGTGCGGAGCTGACCGGCGCCGCCAAGGAACGCTTCGCCCGCATCCAGGAGCGGGCCGCGGAGCTGTCGCAGAAATTCAGCGAGAACGCGCTCGACGCGACCGATGCCTTCGCCTACTACGCCGGCGCGGAGGAACTCGATGGCGTGCCGCAGGACGTGGTGCAGGCCGCGCGCGCGGCCGCCGAGGCCGAGGGCAAGGCCGGCCACAAGCTCACGCTCAAGATGCCGAGCTACCTGCCCGTGATGCAGTTCGGGCACAACCGCGGGCTGCGGCAGCGCCTGTACACCGCCTACGTCACGCGCGCCAGCGACCAGGGCGATCCGAAGTTCGACAACACGCCCCTGATCCGCGAGATCCTCGCCCTGCGGCGCGAAGAGGCGCAGCTCCTGGGCTACCGCAACTTCGCCGAGGTGTCGCTGGTGCCCAAGATGGCCGAATCGCCCGAGCAGGTGATCCGCTTCCTGCGCGACCTCGCCCGGCGCGCCCGCCCCTACGCGCAGAACGACGTGCAGGACATGCGCAGCTTCGCCGCGGAGAAGCTGGGCATCGCCGACCCGCAGGCCTGGGACTGGGCCTACATCGGCGAGAAGCTGAAGGAGGAGCGCTACGCCTTCAGCGAGCAGGAGGTGAAGCAGTATTTCACCGCGCCCAAGGTGCTCGCGGGCCTGTTCAAGATCGTCGAGACGCTGTTCGAGGTGGAGATCCGGCGCGATTTCGCGCCCGCCTGGCACCCCGGCGTGGAGTTCTACCGCATCGAGCGCGCGGGCCAGCTGCTCGGGCAGTTCTACCTCGATCCGGCGGCGCGCACCGGCAAGCGCGGCGGCGCCTGGATGGACGACGTGCGAGCGCGCTGGCTGCGCCCCGACAACGCCCGCTTGCAGACGCCCGTGGCGCACCTGGTGTGCAACTTCGCCGAAGGCGTCGAGGGCCGCCCGCCCCTGCTCACGCACGACGACGTGATCACCCTCTTCCACGAGTCGGGCCACGGCCTGCACCACATGCTCACGCAGGTGAACGAGCGCGACGTCTCGGGCATCAGCGGCGTCGAATGGGACGCGGTGGAACTCCCCAGCCAGTTCATGGAGAACTTCTGCTGGGAGTGGGGCGTGCTGAAGCACATGACGGCGCACGTGGACACGGGCGAGCCCCTGCCGCGCGAACTGTTCGACAAGATGCTGGCGGCCAAGAATTTCCAGAGCGGCCTGGCCACGCTGCGGCAGATCGAGTTCGCCCTGTTCGACATGCTGTTGCACACAGACCACGATCCGGCGGCCGACTTCATGCCGCTTCTGCAACAAGTGCGAGCAGAGGTCGCCGTGCTCCAGCCGCCGCCCTTCAACCGCATGGCCCATACCTTCAGCCACATCTTCGCGGGCGGCTATGCGGCCGGCTACTACAGCTACAAATGGGCCGAAGTCCTCAGTGCCGACGCGTACGCGGCCTTCGAGGAGACGGCCGCCGCGGACGGCACGCCCAGCGTGCAGACGGGCCGCAAGTACCGGCAGGCCATCCTGGAGGCCGGGGGCAGCCGGCCGGCCATGGAGTCCTTCAAGGCCTTCCGGGGCCGCGAACCCACGCTGGATGCCTTATTGCGCCACCAGGGAATGGCCTGAGACAATCTGCCCGACAGCAGAGTGGAGGAAACCCGAGGGATGTCGATGTCATCTGTCCGACTGGTGGCGCTCGCCGCGCTGGTGGCTGGCGCCCCGCTCTGGGGTGCGGCGGCCCAGGCGCAGCAGGTCTATCGCATCGTCGGCCCCGACGGGAGCGTCACCTATTCCGACCGGCCGCCGCCGGATGGCCGGGCCGAGCTTGCCGGTGCGCTGCCGCTGGGGGCCGCGCCCGCGGCTGCCGGCGTGGCGGCGCTGCCGACCCCGCTGCGCGCCGTGGTGGCGCGCTATCCCGTGACGCTCTACACCGGCCGCGATTGCGGCCCCTGCGACGCCGCGCGCAGCTATCTCGCCAGCCGCGGCGTGCCGTTCACCGAGAAGACGGTGGCGACGGAGGCCGACGTGCGCGCGGTGCGCAACCTGAGCGGGGCCAACAGCCTGCCCTTCGCCACCCTCGGCCGGCAGCACCTGGTGGGCTTCTCGGACACCGAGTGGGCGCAATACCTGGACGCGGCCGGCTATCCCCCGACGTCGCAGCTGCCTCCGGGCTACCGCAACCCGCCGCCGAGCCCGGTGGTGGCCGTGGAGGCCCCGCGGCCCGCCCAAGCGGGCGCGGCGGCACCGCCGCCGGCCGCCGACGTGGCGCAGCCCCAGCGCCTGCCCAGCGACCCTTCGCCTTCGAACCCGCTCGGGCTGCGGTTCTAGTCCTTCAGAAGTGCAGCGTCTGCACGCCGCCGCTCGTGCCCAGCAGGCACACGGCGGCCTTCTGCTGCGCGAACACGCCCACCGTGACCACGCCGGGCCACTGGTTCACCTCGGTCTCGAAGGCGAGCGGATCGCGGATCGCCAGTCCCGTGACGTCGAGGATGTGCTGGCCGTTGTCGGTGACCAGCGGCTGGCCGTCCTTCAGGCGCACGCGCGCCTTGCCGCCCAGCGCCGCGAACTGGCGCACGATGCGCTGCGTGGCCATCGGGATCACCTCCACCGGCAGCGGGAAGCCGCCCAGCACCTCGACGCGCTTCGATTCGTCGGCGATGCAGACGAAGCGCCGCGCCTGCGCCGCGACGATCTTCTCGCGCGTGAGGGCCGCACCGCCGCCCTTGATCATGCAGCCGTGGCCGTCGATCTCGTCGGCGCCGTCGATGTAGACGGCCAGTTCCTCGACCTCGTTGGCGTCGAACACGCGGATGCCGATCGCCTGCAGCCGCTCGGTGGAGGCCACCGAGCTGGAGACGGCGCCGCGGATCTGGTCCTTCATCGTCGCCAGCGCCTCGATGAACTTGTTCACCGTGGAGCCCGTGCCGACGCCCACCACCTCGCCCAGCGGCACGTAATTGAGGGCGGCGCGCCCCACCAGCGTCTTGAGTTCGTCCTGCGTCACGCGACAATTCCCGGTTTGGTCTGGAAAACCGGAATTATCGGATGTCGCTGCTGCCCTACGCCCTGGCCCGCCCTTTCCTCTTCGGGCTCGATGCCGAAGCCGCCCACGAACTCACGCTGGGCACGCTCGCGCGCCTGAACGCGACGCCGCTGCAGCGGGTGTGGCGCAACGCCTTCGTGCCGGACCCGATCGAGCTGGCCGGCCTGCGTTTTCCCAACCGCATCGGCCTCGCCGCCGGCCTGGACAAGAACGCCCGCTGCATCGACGCGCTGGGCGCCATGGGCTTCGGCTTCGTCGAGGTCGGCACCGTCACGCCGCGGCCGCAGCCGGGCAATCCCCGGCCGCGCATCTTCCGCCTGCCGCAGGCCGACGCGCTGATCAACCGCCTGGGCTTCAACAACGACGGCCTCGACGCCTTCGTCGGCAACGTGCTGCGCTCGCAGTTCCGCGCCCAGGGGCGCCTGCTCGGGCTGAACATCGGCAAGAACGCGACGACGCCGATCGAGCAGGCCACCTCCGACTACCTCACGGGCCTGGCCGGCGTGTACCCGCACGCCGACTACGTGACGGTGAACATCTCCAGCCCCAACACCAGGAACCTGCGCGCACTGCAAAGCGACGAGGCGCTCGACGCGCTGCTGGGGGCACTGGCGGAGCGGCGGGAGGAGCTCGCACACCAGCATGGCCGGCGCGTGCCGCTGTTCGTGAAGATCGCCCCCGACCTCGACGAAGCGCAGGTCGACGTGATCGCCGGGACGCTGCGCCGCCACGGCATGGACGGCGTGATCGCCACCAACACCACCATCGCGCGCGACAAGGTGCAGGGCCTGCCGCACGCCGAGGAAACCGGCGGCCTCAGCGGCGCCCCGCTGCTCGAGGCCAGCAATCGCGTGATCGGGCAGCTGCGCGCCGCGCTCGGCCCGGGCTATCCCATCGTCGGCGTCGGCGGCGTGATGAGCGCCGAGGACGCCCTTTCCAAGCTGCGCGCCGGTGCCGACGTGGTGCAGATCTACACCGGCCTCATCTACCGCGGCCCGGCCCTGGTGGACCAGATCGCGAAGGCGTTCCGGGCGCGGCGGTCATAGGCCGGCGCTGGGCCCGAAGGCTGGCGCTGAACCGTAGGCTGGTGCTGAGCGCCGTAGGCCGAAGCCCAGCGATGCGCGTGCGCAGCGGAGCGCTGGGCTTTCGCTATCGCTCCAGCACCAGCCTACGCGTCGAACACCCGGCGCTTGCCGAAGCCGCGCGCGTTGTCGATGAAGAACAGCCGCTGCACCTGCAGCCGGTACCACTGCACCCGCGCCAGCGCCTCCAGGATCGCCGCGGGCGCGTATTCGGGGCGCACGAAGGAGAAACGCTCGGCATACAGCCGCCGCGCCCGCTCGCGCTCCTCGCCCGGCAGTTGCACGGCCACGCCCTCCAGCTGGATGCCGCGGATGCTGCGCCAGTCCTGCTCCTGCCCCTGGATGGTCGCCGCGCAGCGCGGCTCGCGCGCCAGCGCGCGCCCGTGCCGGCTGCCCGGCGCCGACAGGAACACTAGGTCCTCGCCGTCGCAGGCATAGAACAGCGCGGCGGCCCAAGGCCCCTCGGCGTCCTGCACCGCCAGCGTCATCACGTGGTGCCCGCGCAGGAACTCCGCGGCATCGCCGGAGAGATTCAGCGCCACGGAATCTCCGCCCCGGTCTCCGGCCCGTCCTCCTGCACCTCCCGGCTGGCCGCCGCTTCGTGCAGCCGCTTGAGCCGGTACGCCAGCTGCGGGCGCGTCAGCCCCAGCATGCGCGACGCGGCCGAGAGGTTGCCATGGGCCTTGTCGACCGCCGTCTCGATCAGCATCGCCTCCACCTGGTCCAGCGTGCGCACGCCGTTGAACACCGCTTCGCACAGGTCGCGCCCCGTGTCCCAGGCCGCGGCGTCGAGGTTGCCGTCCGCGCCCAGGCCCAGCTCGCCTTGCTGGCCCGCCGCCGACTGGCAGGAGAACAGGTGGTGCACCTCGATGCGCGAGCCGCTGGGCGCGAGGATCACGCCGCGCTCCACCATGTTCTGCAGCTCGCGCACGTTGCCGGGCCAGTCGTAGGTGAGCAGGGCCCGCTTGGCCTTGTCGGTGAAGCCGCGCAGCTTCTTGCCGTGCACGGCGCCGTACTTCTCCAGGAAGCGCTTGGCCAGGAAGGCGACATCCTCCTTGCGCTCGCGCAGCGGCGGGATCTCGACCTGGAAGGCATTGAGGCGGTAGTACAGGTCGGAGCGGAAGCGCCCCTCCTTCACCAGCCGCTGCAGGTCGACGTTGCTCGCCGCGATCACGCGCACGTCGACGGGCCGGGCGCGGTGGTCGCCCAGGCGCTCGATCTCGCGGTCCTGCAGCACCCGCAGCAGCTTGCTCTGCGCCGGCAGCGGCAGGTCCGCCAGTTCGTCCAGGAACAGGCTGCCGCCGTCCGCGCGCTCGAAGCGCCCGGCCCGCGCGCACTGGGCGCCGGTGTAGGCGCCGCGCTCGACGCCGAACAGCTCCGCCTCCACCAGTTCGGCCGGGATCGCCGCGCAGTTGACGGCCACGAAGGGCTTGTCGCGCCGCGAGCCCATCGCGTGCAGCGCCCGCGCGAACAGCTCCTTGCCCACGCCTGTCTCGCCGAGCAGCAGCACGGTGATCTGGCTCCTCGCGCCCTGGCGCAGCAGTTCGAAGGCCTGGCGGAAGCCCGGCGACACGCCGAGCATGTCCGCCGGCAGCACCTCCTTCTCGCCGATGCTGGAGCGCAGTTGCACCACCTGCGTCTGCAGGTCGATCAGCTGGTCGGCGATCGCATCGGGCGTGAAGTAGCGCGATTGCTCCGCAGCGTCGGGCCACTCCTCGGCCGGCTTGCCGACGATGCGGCAGCTGCCGTGGCCCATGCCCGCGCATTCGACTTCCCGGAACAGGATGGGGCGTCCCATGAAGGCGGAAGCATAGCCGCAGGCATAGCCGATCTGCGTCCAGCACACCGGGTCCTCGTGCTGGCCGTAGTGATGCCGGTGCCACTGCGCCTCCCACGAGTTCTCCCACAGGAACTCGCCGTAGAAGCGCCCGCTCAGGCGGTCGAGCTCCAGCCGCACCGGCGTGACCTGCACGATGCCTTCGAGCGTGTGCAGTTGCGGCCCCACCATGAAGGCCTCGGCGTCGCTGCACTCCTGCGAGCGAATGCGCGCGAGTTCGGCATCGCGCACGCCCGACGCATAGCCCATGCGCGTGAGCAAGCCGCGCGCGCGGTCCATGCCGAGCGAGTCGATCAGCTCCTTGCGCAGCAGGCCCTGGGCCTCCGCGTGCACCAGCAGCATGCGGTGCTCGTGCAGCCAGATCTGGCCGGTGCGCGGGCAGAAACGGATCTGCGCCCGGACGTCCTCGGCGGGACCACGGGCAATGCTGTGGAGCCGGGCCATCGGCGCTCCTTCGGGCTGCTTGTCTCCAGACGCCTTTGTAGGGAGCCTGCCACGCGCGAGCTTGACCGAGGTCAAACTTCGCCCCCGCGCGGCCTCCGTGCCTTCCCGCACTTCGCCCTGGCGCTTCACCAAATGATGAAGCGGCGCGTGCACGCCGCACGCGGTCTCACCAAATGGAGAACGGCTGGCCGCACGGCTGCGGCCGCCGCGACTGCGCAATCGCGCCTGCCCCAGAGGGAAGCGCGCCCTCCCCGCCCCGCGTGGCACGTCTCATGCGTTCAGGCGCCCCGCAGATCCGCCGCGGCGGCGGCCGGAATCACACCACGAAGGAGACGACCCGATGAAATTCCCCGTTCCGCACGACGTGAAGGCCGGCACGATCCCCGGCACCGAAGGCTGGGAGCGGATGTACCCGTACCAGTACCAGTTCGTCACCGACGACCCGGCGCGCAACGCGTACGAGAAGGAGACCTTCTGGTTCTACGACGGCCTGCACTACCCCGAACCGCTCTATCCCTTCGACACGATCTGGGACGAAGCGTGGTACCTGGCGCTCTCGCAGTTCAACAACCGGATCTTCATGGTGCCGCCGGTGCGCGGCGTGGACCACCGCATCGTCAACGGCTATGTCTACATCTCGCCGGTCCCGGTGAAGGACCCGCAGGAGATCGGCGCCCGCGTGCCCGCGTTCATGGAGCGGGCCGGCTACTACTACAAGAACTGGGACGCGCTGGAAGCCAAGTGGAAGGTGAAGATGGAGGCCACCATCCGCGAGCTGGAGGCGGTGCGCATCCCGCGCCTGGCCGACATGGAGGACCTGCAGGTCGTCACCGGGGCGCTCGGCGAGTCCGAGGGCTACCACCTGCTGAAGAACTACGACGACCTGATCAACCTCGGGATCAAGTGCTGGCAGTACCACTTCGAGTTCCTCAACCTCGGCTACGCCGCCTACGTCTTCTTCCTCGACTTCGCGCAGAAGCTGTTCCCCAACATCCCGGCGCAGCGCGTCACGCAGATGATCTCGGGCATCGACGTCATGATGTACCAGCCCGACGAGCAGCTGAAGAAGCTGGCCCGCCTGGCCATCGAGCTGCGGGTCGACGAGGTGCTGTGCTTCAGCCCCGAATGGCGCGTCGTCGAGGAGGCGCTGAAGAAGCTGCCCAATGGCGTCAAGTGGCTCACGTCCCTCAATCTTGCGCGCGAGCCCTGGTTCAACATCTCCTGCGGCACCGGCTGGTTCCACCACGACCGCTCGTGGAACGACCAGATGAACGTGCCCCTGTCGGGGATCGCCACCTACATCGCCAAGCTGCGCCAGGGCGAATCGATCGACCGCCCCACCGACAAGGTGCGCGCCGAGCGTGACCGCATCACGGCCGAATACCGCGCGCTGATCGAGAAGCCCGAGGACCTGAAGCAGTTCGACGAGCTGCTCGGGTGCGCCAAGACCGTCTTTCCGTACGTGGAGAACCACCTGTTCTACGTCGAGCACTGGTTCCACTCGGTGTTCTGGAACAAGATGCGCGAGGTCGCGGCCATCATGAAGGAGCACGGCGTCATCGAGGACGTCGAGGACGTCTGGCTGCTGCGGCGCGACGAGGTGCGCGCGGCGCTGTGGGACATCGTCACCGCCTGGGCCACCGGCGTGCCGCCGCGCGGCGCCCACACCTGGCCGCAGGAGATCGTCTGGCGCAAGGGCGTGATGGCGGCCTTCAAGGCCTGGAGCCCGCCGCCGGCACTCGGCACCGCACCCGAGGTGATCCAGGAGCCCTTCACCATCGTGCTCTGGGGCGTGACCAACAAGTCGCTGGCCGACTGGGCGGCGGTGCAGGAGGTCGCCAACCCCGACAGCATCACCGAGCTGAAAGGCTTCGCGGGCAGCCCCGGCATCGTCGAGGGCCGCGCGCGGGTGTGCCGCACCGTCGATGAAGTGGGCCAGTTGCGCCAGGGCGAGATCCTGGTCGCGCCGACCACCTCGCCCTCGTGGGCGCCCGCCTTTGCCCGGATCGGCGCCTGCATCACGGACGTGGGCGGCGTGATGAGCCACGCCGCGATCGTCTGCCGCGAGTACGGTATGCCCGCCGTCGTGGGCACCGGGCACGCGACCAAGGTGATCCGCACCGGCATGATGCTGCGCGTCGACGGCTCCACCGGCGCCGTGAGCATCGCGCGCTGAAGGAGCGGGCCATGCTGGTCCACGCAACGGAACTGGCACCGGTGCGCCGCGCCGCCGCGGCGCAGCCGCTGGTGTGCTGGCTGGAGGACTGCCGCAAGGACGCCGTGCCGCTGGTGGGCGGCAAGTGCGCATCGCTCGGCGAGTTGATCAACGCCGGCGTGCGCGTGCCTCCGGGCTTTGCGCTCACCACCGCCGGATTCCGCCGCTTCATGGCCGAATCCGGCGTCGGCGAGGCGGTGCGCGCGCTGCTCGCCGGCGCCGATGCCGGCGACCTCGAAGCGCTGGAGGCGACCAGCGCGCGCATCCGCGACCTGATCGAGGCGCAGCCCTTCTCCGAGGAACTCGAGGACGAAGTGGCCGAGTGCTACCGCAAGCTGTCGGTGCGCTGCGGCCTGCCGGCCGTTCCGGTGGCGGTGCGCTCCAGCGCCACGGCGGAGGACCTGGTCGATGCCAGTTTCGCGGGCCAGCAGGACACCTACCTCTGGATCCGCGGCATCGACGCCGTGCTGGACCGCATGCGCCGCTGCATCTCCAGCCTCTACACGGCCCGCGCCATCGCCTACCGCGCCAACAAGGGCTTCGACGACGCGGCGCTGGCCATCTCCGTGGGGGTGCAGAAGATGGCCAACTCGTATGCCGCCGGCGTGATGTTCACGCTCCATCCCGTCAACGGCGACCGTTCGGTGATCGTGGTCGACTCCAACTTCGGCTTCGGTGAATCGGTGGTCTCGGGTGAGGTGACGCCGGACCACTTCGTCGTCAACAAGGTCACGCTGGACATCATCGAGCGCGTGGTCTCGCAGAAGCTGGTCTGCTACACGGTGGACCCGAAGACGCAGACCTCGGGCGCCTTCGAAGTGCCCTACGAGCGGCAGAAGGTGCAGTCGCTGATCGACGACGAGATCACCGAACTGGCCTGGATGGGCAAGCGCATCGAGAAGCACTACGGCCGCCCGATGGACATCGAGTGGGCGGTCGACAAGGACCTGCCCGCCGGCGGCAACATCTTCATCCTGCAGGCGCGCCCCGAGACCGTGTGGAGCGCGCGCTCGTCGCAGGCCACCGACACGCGTCCGGCCGCTTCGGCCATGGACTACATCCTTTCCGCCATGCTCGCCGGCCGCAAGGTCGGCTGACCCCTTCACGTTTCCCATTCCCGCAACGGAGCCCCAGATGAACGCACGCACCGAAGTCCGGCCCATCGACGACCTGCGCAGCTACATGGCCGCGCTGGAGGCGCACGGGCAACTGCACCGCATCCGCACCGAAGTCGACTGGAAGTACGAGCTGTGCCACATCTCCAAGGTGAACGAGGAGCAGAAGGGCCCCGCCCTGCTGTACGAGAACGTCAAGGGCTACGACATCCCGGTGTTCACCAGCGCCTTCACCACCTCGCAGCGGCTCGCGATCGCGCTGGAGCAGGATCCCGCGCTCTCCATGAGCCAGCTGTCGAAGAAGTGGATGGAGCTCACCACCAAGCAGATGATCAAGCCGGCCTTCGTCGACCGGCCCGCGGTGATGGAGAACCAGATCACGGGCGATGCGATCGACATCGAGAAGTTTCCCTCGCCGTGGTTCTATCCGGATGACGGCGGCCGCTTCTTCGTCACCGCCGGCTACCTGGTCACGCAGGACCCGGACACCGGCTGGACCAACCTCGGCACCTACCGCTCGCAGGTGCTGGGAAAGGGCATCCTCGGCTCGCAGATCATCAAGGGCAAGCATGGCGACATGCACATGAAGAAGTACCAGGAGCGTGGCGAGCTGATGCCGGCGGCGGCCGTGGTGGGCTGCGACCCCGTGCTGTTCCTGGCCAGTTCCACCCTGGTGAGCGCCGGCATCGACGAGTACGACGTGGCGGGGTCGCTGCGCGGCCGGCCGGTGCCCGTGTTCAAGTCCGAGGTCACCGGCCTCACGCTGCCGGCGAACGCGGAGATCATCGCCGAGGGCTTCATCGACCCGAACGAACTGATGGACGAAGGCCCCTTCGGCGAGTACACCGGCTACTACTCCGGCAACAAGGGCAAGGACTATCCGAAGCCGGTGCTGCGCATCAAGCGCATCCTGCACCGCAACAACCCCGTCATGTGGTCCACCACGGTCGGCAAGCCGATCAACGACATCCACATGATCCAGTCGCTCAATCGCACCGCGACGCTCTGGTACGACCTCGAGACCATGAAGGTGCCCGGCATCCAGAGCGTCTACATCCCGCCCGAGGCCTGCGGCCGCTTCTGGGTGGTGGTGTCGGTCAAGCAGATGTACCCGGGCCACTCCAACCACGTCGGCAACGCCGTGATCGCCAGCACCACCGGCCACTACGGCGTGAAGGGCGTGATCACGGTGGACCACGACATCGAGGCCGACGACTGGGACCGCGTCTGGTGGGCCCTGGCCACCCGCTTCGATCCCAGGCGCTCGGCGCAGATCATCGACCGCGGCCGCTCCACCCCGCTCGACCCGGGCCTGCCGATCAGCGCACGCGACATCACCAGCCGCATCATCCTGGACGCCTGCACCCCCTTCGAATGGAAGGACAAGCCCAACGAGATCTTCATGGACCGCGCCGTGCTGCAGAAGGTGTCGGACCGCTGGAACCAGTACGGCTTCACGGGGCCCAGCCCGGTGGCCGGAATGATCCACCGGCTGACCCGGCCGGAGGCAAAGAAGGCCAAGGCCTGAGCAGGGCGGGGAGGCGGTCATGGCCAGCGGCAAGCGCATCGTCATCATCTGCAACCTCGACACCCGCGGCGAGGACATCGTGTTCGTCAAGGACCTGATCGCCTCCCGCGGGCACGAGCCGGTCCTGCTGGACTTCAGCATGGAGGAGCCGCCGCCGTTTCCCGGCGACATCACCACCGAGGAGGTGGCGCGGCGCGGCGGCCTCGCCATCGAGGCGCTGCGCGAGAAGTTCCGCACCGACCGCGACGCCGCCACCGCCAACCAGATCGCCGGCGCGGCGGCCATCGTCAACGACCTGCTGCGCGAGAACCGCGTGCATGGCGTGATCGGCATCGGCGGCGGCACGGCGACGCTGGTGGCCACCTCGGTGATGCGGCAGCTGCCCTTCGGCATGCCCAAGCTGATGGCCTCGCCGATGGCGGCGCACCCGGCCTACATCGACAAGTACGTCGGCACCAGCGACATCACCATGCACCACACCGTGCTGGACATCGTCAAGATGAATCCGCTGCTGAAGGCGCAGATCACCAACGCCGTCGGCGCGATCTGCGGCATGGTGGAACTCACGCAGGGCACCGACATCGCGTTCGACAAGCCCTGCGTGGCGATCTCCTCCTTCGGCTTCGGCGAGATGGCGGTGCAAGCGGCCGTCGGCATGCTGGAGGACGAGGGCTTCACCCCCATCGTGTGCCACGCGCAGGGCAAGGGCGACCGGGCGATGGAGGAGATGATCGCCAGCGGCGCCTTCCACGGCGTGGTCGACATCTGCACCGGCGGGATCGTCGAACACCTGTTCCACGGCAACCGCGATCCCGGCCCCGACCGCCTGAAGGCGGCCGCCCGCGCCGGCATTCCGATGGTGCTGGCGCCGTGCGGGCTCGACATCCTGTCCTACGGCGGACGCCCGGACATGCTGGCGCGCACGAAGGAGCGCGCGCAGGTGGTGCAGGACGCGCTGCGCGTGCAGGTACGCACGACGGCCGACGAACTGCGCCAGGCCGCCAACGTGATCGCCGACCGCCTGAACGAGGCGCGCGGTCCCTGGACCTTCCTCGTGCCGCTGCAAGGCTGGTCGTCGCTGGACAAGCCCGGTCGCCCGATCTTCGATCCGGAAGCCGATGCCGCCTTCGTGGCGCGCCTGAAGCAGAAGCTCGCGCAACCCTGGCGTGTCAAGGAGCTCGACCTGCACCTGTACACGCCCGAGTTCGCGCGCGCCGCGGTGGCCGAATTCGTGCGCCTGTACGAACAGGTCCACGCGCCCCGGGCGCAGGCGGCGGCGGCATGAACACGCCACTGCCGTCGCTGCGTCCCCTGCGCGTGCGCGACTGGATGCAGCGCGAGCCGCTCACCACCGCCAGCGACACGCTGGTCTCCGAAGCCAAGCGCCTCATGAGCGAACATCGCCTGCACGCGCTGCCGGTGGTCGACGATGGGCGACTGCGCGGCCTGGTCACGCGGGCCAACCTGCTGCGCATGGGCCACTTCGTGCTGCGCACGCAGAACGCCGACGAATTCGCCTTCTTCGTCACGCGCCTGAAGGTGAAGGACGTGATGCTGCGCCGTCCGGCCACCGTGGACGCCGACGACACGATGGAGGACTGCCTCGCGCGCGGGCGCGAGCTGCGCGTCGGGCAGTTCCCGGTGCTCGAAGGCGGACGCCTGGTCGGCGTGATCTCGGCCAACGAGATCTTCCAGCTGGCAGCGCACTGCGTCGCCGCCAGCCACGCCGCGGAGGCGCCGCCCTGCCCCGCGGACCTGCGCGCGAAGTGATCGCCGATTCCCCGTTTCGCCCGCCGGGGATTGACCGGCATCAAGCTTGCGCGGCGCCACGCGGCGGTGTCTTCACCGATGCGTTCGTGCCGCGCGCGTTCCACATTGCCGGCAGGCCGACGCCTTCCGGAAGGACCGACATGACTGCTGCCTGGGGACCCGATTCCATCCACAAGGACATGCGCACCTGGATCCGCGAGCTCGACGCGGCCGGTGAATTGATCCGCATCGACAAGCCGGTCGATCCCCTCACGCAGATGGGATCGCTGCTGTACCAGTCGCGCGAGAAGGCGCTGCTGTTCGAGAACCTCGCGCACGGCTGGCGCTCGCTCGGGCAGGCACCGGCCAACTTCCGCCATGCCGCCCTCGCGTTCGGCGCGCCGCAGGAGGAAGTGGTACCGCTGATCGCGCAGCGCATGGGCAAGCTGATCGCGCCGCAGAGGGTGGAGTACGGGCCGGTGAAGGAGGTGAAGCTGCGCCAGGGCGAGTTCGACCTCACGCAGCTGCCGGTGCACGTGGCCGGCAGGCTCGATGGCGGCCCCGTGATCGGCTCGGGTCTGGTCGTGACCAAGGACCCCGACACCGGCCAGCGCAACCTGAGCTTCCACCGCCTGCAGATCAAGGGCCCCGACAAGTCGGGCATCCTGCTGGTGCCGCGCCACACCTGGAAGAACTACCAGAAGTACCAGGCCCGCAACGAGCCGATGCCGGTGGCGATCATGATCGGCCACCATCCGCTGTACTACATGGCGGCGGCGACCACCGCGGCCTACGGCCTCGACGAATTCGAGATCGCCGGCGGCTACCTCGGCGCGCCGGTGCCGCTGGTGAAATGCGAGACGGTGGACCTGGAAGTGCCCGCCAACGCGGAGCTGGTGCTCGAGGGCTTCATCCCGCCGCACGTGCGCGAGGACGAAGGGCCCTTCTCGGAATTCCAGGACTACTACGCCACCGGCACCGGCAAGAACCCGGTGGTGAACTACACCTGCATGACGCGGCGCCACGACGCGATCTTCAAGAACCTGCAGAACGGCTCGGAGATGGAAGGCTGCGTGTTCCACAAGCTGCCCATGAGCGCCACCATCTTCCGCCGCCTGAAGGACGTCGGTGGTGGGCCCAACCTGCACAACGTGATGATCCTGCCCGGCATCTTCGCGCTGGTGGTGCAGATGACGCCGCGCGCCTACGGCGAGGCCAAGAACCTGCTGCTGGCCGCCCTCGCCTCCGAATACCAGCACCCGAAGATCGCGATCGCGGTCGATGCCGACGTCGACATCTTCAACCCGAACGAGGTGCTGTGGGCGATCACGACGCGCGTGGATCCCGACAAGGACGTGGTGATCATCCCCGGCACGCACAACCACGCGATGGATGCGAGCCTGCAGGAACTGGGCGCGCCCGGCACGGGCCTGTGGCAGCGCTTCGGCTCCAAGATGCTGATCGACGCCACCGCGCCGCCGCCGGCCGACGCCGCCGCGCGCGCCAATTTCGAGCGCATCCGCCCGCTCAACCCGCAGCTGCGGCTGGAGGATTTCGCCGCCGCCGGTTCCATGGACATCGTCCGCGCCCTGTCACCGCAGTTCTTCGGCTCCAGGCTGCTGGGCCGCTGAAGGAGGCTCCCATGTTGCTGCGCATCCTGCGAGGCCTGGCCGCCGCCGCCCTGGCGCTGGCCGCTGCCGCTGCCGCCCACGCGGGCTACCCCGAACGGGCGATCACGCTGGTGATCCCGGTGGCCGCCGGCGACGCGACCGACATCGCCGGCCGGGTGATGGCCGACGAGCTCTCGAAACTGCTGAAGGTGCCGGTGCTGCCCGTGAACGCGCCGGGCGCGGGCGGCCTGATGGGCGCGGGCTCGGTGGCCAAGGCGGCCAAGGACGGCTACACGCTGCTGTTCACGATCAACGCCTCGCTCACCAGCAACCGCATCCTCAACCCGCACACAGCCAGCTACGACCCGCTGACGGACTTCACGCCGCTCGGGCTCACCACGCGCACGCCGATGGTGATCGCCGTGCGCGGCGATGCGCCCTTCCACACCCTGGCCGAACTCGCGGCGCACGCCAAGCAGCATCCCGGCCAGGTGAGCCTGGGCACCGCCGGCACCGGCACCATCGGCGACTTCACGGTGCAGATCGTCGGCGCGCAGACCGGGACGAAGATGATGATGGTGCCCTTCAAGGGCGCCGGGCCCTCGGTCGCGGCGCTGCAGGGCGGGCACATCGAAGGCACGGCCGTGGCGCTCGGGCTGCTGGCCGGGCACCTGAAGAACGGCAGCCTGCGTGCGATCGTGACCTCGACCCGCTCGCCCGAGTTCCCCAACATTCCCACCATGGGCGAGCTGGGCTACCGGCAGGAGCTGCTGGGCGTGTGGCTCGCCTTCCTCGCGCCGGCGGGCGTCCCGCCCGAGGTCACCCGCGTGCTGGTGCCGGCGATCGAGAAGGTCGCCACCGATCCGGCCGTGGCCGCGCGGCTCGCGACCCTGGGCGTGGTGCAGGACTACCAGCCGCCACAACAGCTGCTGGCGGAGATCCGCGCCGAGCAGAAGATCGTGGAGGAGATCCTGCGCCGGTCCGCGGGCGCGACCGAAGGAGCGGCCCGATGACCCTTCCGCTGATCGTGGCGATCACCGGTGCGACGGGGGTGATCTACGGCGTCGAGCTGCTGCGCGTGCTGAAGGACCTCGGCCAGCCCGCCCACCTGATCCTGAGCGAGGCGGCGGGGGCCAACCTCGCCATCGAGACCGAGTACACGCTCGACGACGTGCGCGGGCTGGCGGCCGTCGTGTACCGCAACAACGACATCGGCGCCGCGGTGGCCAGCGGGTCCTTCCGCACCCGCGGCATGATCGTCGCGCCCTGCACGGTGAAGACGCTGTCGGCCATCGCCAACTCCTTCACCTACAACCTGGTCGCGCGCGCCGCCGACGTGCAGCTGAAGGAAGGCCGCAAGCTGGTGCTGATGGTGCGCGAGACGCCCTTGCACAAGGGGCATCTGGACCTGATGGCGCGCGCGGCCGATTGCGGCGCGGTGATCCTGCCGCCCATGCCGGCCTTCTACCACCGCCCCGAGACGATCATGGACCTGGTCCACCAGAGCATCGGCAAGGCGCTGGACCAGGTCGGGGTCGAGCACGAGCTGTTCCGGCGCTGGAGCGGGCGCGATGAAAGCGGTGTGGCGCGGTGAAGAGGGTCCCGTACATCCAATCTACGGTTCCTGCACCTGCACCTGCAACGACGCGAACCACGCCGCCAGATCCTCGATCTCGCGGTCGCTCAAGCCTTTCGCGATCACCGACATCACTTCGTGCGGGCGCTTGCCGCTGCGGAAATTGCGCAGCTGCTCGCTGAGGTAGATCTCCGGCTGGCCGGCCAGGTGCGGCGCATTGGGCACCATCGAGATGCCCAGCGCCCCATGGCACACCGTGCAGGCCTGCGCCTTGGCCTTGCCGGAGCGCGGGTCGGCGGCCTGGGCCGAAACGACGCAGGCCGCCAGCAGCAGCGCGAACGCCTCGCGCCTCAAGGCTGGTACGAGATGCGGTAGATCGCTCCGGCGTAGTCGTCGGACACCAGCAGCGAGCCGTCCTTCATCACGGCCACGTCGACCGGCCGGCCGCGGTAGGTGCCGGTGGCGTCGTCGAGCCAGCCTTCCGCGAAGACCTCGGCCCGGCCCGCCTTGCCGTCGGCGCCGACCGGCACGAAGTTGATCAGCGCGCCGCTCGCCTTGGTGCGGTTCCACGAGCCGTGCGAGGCGACGAAGGCGCCGCCGCGATAGCGCTGCGGGAACTGCGTCGCGTTGTAGAAGGTCATGCCCAGCTGCGCCTGGTGGGCCGGGAATTCGACTTCGGGGAACACCGCGTTGGCGGGCTCCTTCATCTCCTTCAGCTCGGGCGCCGCGGCCGAACCCGCCACCTTGAACTTGCCGCCCCAGTAGGGATAGCCGAAGTGCTGGCCGACCTTGGTCAGGCGATTGAGTTCGCCGGGCGGGTTGTCGTCGCCCAGGCCGTCGGTCTGGTTGTCGGTGAACCACAGCACCTTGTCGCGCGGGTTGAAGTCCATGCCGACCGAGTTGCGCACGCCCAGCGCCACGATCTCGCGCTTGGAGCCGTCGAACGGATCCAGGCGCACGATGCCGCCGATGCCCATGCGGTCGTACAGGCTGAACTTCATCATCGGCGGCACGTTGTGCGGCTGCCCCAGCGTCACGTAGAGCTTGCCGTCGTCGCCCACGCGGCAGGTGCGCGCGCCGTGGTTGTACGACTCCTCCTCCACCGGCACCAGGCCACCCTGCGGCACCACCTCGATCACGGCCACGTCCGGGCCTTCGTAGAAGAACTCGGCGGCCGGGAAGTTGAGGATGCGGTTGTGCTCGACGACGATCAGGAAGCCGTCCTTGGTCCAGCACACGCCGTTGGGCACCTTGAAGTTGAGCGAAGGCGCGAAGGGCTTCACCTCGTCGGCGACGTTGTCGCCGTTGCGGTCCGTCACGGCCCAGACGGTCGTCTTGCGGGTGCCAACGAACAGCATGTTGGTCGAGGGCGCCACCGCCATGTGGCGCGCGTCGGGCACGATCGCGAACAGGTCGATGCGGAAACCCGGCGGGAGCTTCACCCGCTTGAGGTTGGCGCGGATCGCATCCGCATTGCGCCCTTCCTGCGCGACGGTCGGAATGTTGAGGTCCGTGCCCGAGACGCGCATCTGTTTCAATGCGCCAAGGTTGTCACGGCCGGACTGCGCGGATGCGCTGAAGCACACGGTGCCGACGGCCGCAGCCACGGCCAGAACCTGCATAGCCCTTCTCATGTTGCCTCCTTGTGGTGGATCCGAACGCTGAGCGATTGGAGCGCAGCGGGTCCGGGAGGCAGTAGGACTTTTTCCTATGGTTTCAAAGACGTTTCAAAGGAGCTCGGCCGTGATCAGCTCCGCGATGGCGAGCGCGCTGGTGAGACCCGGCGATTCGATGCCGAACAGGTTCACCAGGCCGGGCACGCCATGCAGCGCAGGGCCGTCGATGCGGAAGTCGGGCGCCTTCTCGTGCGGGCCGTGGATCTTGGGCCGCACGCCGCTGTAGCTGGGCGCGAGCGCACCGTCCGGCAGCTCCGGCCAGTAGCGGCGCACCTCGGCATAGAAGCCGTCCGCACGGGCCGGGTCGACACGGTAGTCGATCTGTTCGGGCGCCTCCACATCGATCCATTCGAGGTCGGGCCCGAACTTGGCCTGGCCGCCGAGGTCCAGCGTGAGGTGCGTGCCGAGGTGCGCGTCGCCCGGCGCGGGATAGATCAGGTGCGTGAAGGGCGCGCGGCCGGCGAGCGCGTAGTAGTTGCCCTTGGCGAACCACTCGCGCGGCACGAAGCGCGCTTCCAGGCCTTCGAAGCGGCGTGCCAGCGCGCAGGCATGCAGGGAGGCCGCGTTCACCAGCACGTCGCAGGCGAGCTCCGAGCCGTCGGCGAAGCGCAGCACGTGCGGCTCGCCCGCGCGCACGGCCAGTTGCGCCGACACCGCCTCGCTGCCCAGCGCCACCAGGCCGCCGTCGCGTTCGAGATCGCCCTGCAGCGCCAGCATGAAGCCATGGCTGTCGACGATGCCGGTCGAAGGCGAGTGCAGCGCCGCGATGCATTGCAGCGCCGGCTCGAGGGCCCGCACCTGCGCGGCTGCGAGCCATTCGACGGGCACGCCGTTGGCCGCGGCGCGGTCCTGCAGGCCGCGCAAGGCACGCACCTCGTCCTCGCTGTTGGCCACGGTGAGCTTGCCGCAGCGCCGGTGCTCCACGCCATGCGTGGCGCACAAGGCGTACAGCAGCTCCTTGCCGCGCACGCACAGGCGGGCCTTGAGCGAGCCCGGCGTGTAGTAGAGGCCGGCGTGGATCACCTCGCTGTTGCGCGAGCTCACGCCCTGGCCGATGCCGGCCTGCGACTCCACCACCAGCGTCTCGCGGCCAGCCTGCGCCAGCGCGCGTCCCACGGCAAGGCCGACCACGCCGGCGCCGACCACCACGGCAGCGACGCGGTCCATCAGGCCAGCTTCCGCGGATCGGTGGCGAGCAGCACCTGCACCAGCTCGCGCAGGTGGCCCTGCAAGGTGGCGAAGCCGGCGTGCGGCTCCAGCGTGCCCTCGTCCATGTACAGCTTGCGATTGACCTCGACCTGGATGCTGTGCCGCTGCGCCGCCGGGTCGCCGTAGCGGCGCACCAGTTCCACGCCCTTGTACGGGTGGTTGTAGGAGACGGAATAGCCGAAGCCGCGCAGCACCTCGCAGATGCGCTGCGACAAGGCCGGCCCGGCGGTGCTGCCGTCGCGGTCGCCGATCACGAAGTCGGCATGGACCAGGCCCGGGAAGTCGGTCGAATACGCCGACGAGACGGCCGGCATCGAATGGCAGTTCAGGTGGATGCTGTAGCCGTGGCGCGCATGGGCGGCCTCGATGGCGGCGGCCACCGCCTGGTGGTAGGGCTTCCAGCAGCGCTCGATGCGGCTGCGCACCTCCGCGGCCGTGAGCTTGCGGTCGTAGAGCGGATCACCGTCGTCGGTGATGCGCCAGATCAGGCCCTTGCCCAGGCGCACCTTGGCGAGCGCGGCGGGGTCGGTTTCGACCGGGCCGTCCCACTCGCCTTCGATCAGCGAGACATCCAGTTCGGTGACGTTGCGGTTGACATCGATGTAGCTGCGCGGGAACAGCGCCTCGATCCACGCTGCGCCGAGGGCGGGCGCGAAGGCGTAGAGCTTCTCGACGTGGGTGTCCTCGGCGCGCCGCAGCACGGCCGGCGGGCAGCAGGAGCGGAAGTCTTCGGGATAGTTCACGCCGCTGTGCGGCGAATCGAGCACCAGG